>JAVBNK010000029.1:0-19916 GCA_031551595.1 Rikenellaceae bacterium
GGCGGGGAATCGAACTCTTAAAGATTGAATCTTTAGAGAAATAAACAACCCTGCAGCAACCGACGCTGCGGGCGAGGGCAGAACCGAGTGTACTTGAGTTATGCCGGGCCGCGAGCAGGAAACCCATGGGCAGCATGGGTAACTGAAACTGCGGGGTATTCAAGGGCGCAGTTGCCTGCGGCAACTGCCAACCGACGCCAAGCCGGGCGCCATCAAACTTGTTTGAATGGCCGGGGCGCGAAGGAGGGAAAGCCTGCAATGCAGGCTTACATTCCGCGGCCCGCGCCTTCGGCGCGCCCCTGCAGCCGCAGGATGTGAATGCAGTAAATTGCGGGAAATTGAACCTGGAGAGATTAAATGTGGCACCAACTGTGGCATAACATGAAGCAATGGCAGCGGTGGGCCCTCATGGCGGGGACCCTGCTGCTGGTGTGGTATGCTTTCTGTTTGCCGCGGCGTATGTTCGACGCGCCCCTCTCGACCGTGGTCACCGACCGTCACGGCGAACTGCTGGGCGCACGCATCGCCGACGACGGACAGTGGCGGTTCCCGCCTTGCGACACGGTGCCCGAAAAATTCGCCGTCTGCCTTACCCAGTTCGAAGACCGCTGGTTCCGGTGGCACCCGGGCGTCAACCCGCTGGCGATGGCGCGTGCCGTGCGCCAGAACATGCGGGCGGGCCGGGTCGTCAGTGGAGGCAGCACCCTGACGATGCAGGTCGTCCGCCTGTCGCGCAACCGGCCGCGCACCCTGTACGAAAAATCCGTCGAAGCCATCCTCGCCACCCGCCTCGAACTGCGCTACCCGAAGCGCAGCATCCTGGCGATGTACGCCTCGTGGGCGCCTTTCGGAGGCAATGTGGTGGGGCTGGACGCGGCGGCATGGCGTTATTTCGGCCATTCGCCCTCGGAGTTGTCATGGGCCGAGGCGGCGACGCTGGCCGTGCTTCCAAACGCCCCGGCGATGCTGCACATGGCCAAAAACCGCCCGCGACTCAGGCAAAAACGCGACCGGTTGCTGCGAAGGCTCTATGAGGCGGGCGAGATCGGCCATTCCGAATACTTGCTGGCGGTCGACGAGCCGCTGCCGGCCGAGCCCATGCCGCTGCCGCAGCTGGCGCCCCACCTGGTGGCCCGTTTCGCACGCACCGACCGGGGTTGTTACTGCCGCTCGACGCTCGATGCGGGACTGCAACGCGCCGTGGAGGGCATCGTGGAGCGCTGGAACGAGGACTTCGTACGCAGCGACATCCGCAACCTGGCCGCCGTGGTGATCGACGTACGCACGGCGCAAGTGGCGGCCTACTGCGGCAACGCCCGCTTCGGCGACCGCCGTTCGGCAGGGCAGGTGGACGTGGTCCAGGCCCGGCGCAGCAGCGGCAGCATCCTCAAGCCGCTGTTATATTGCGCCATGCTGCAGGACGGCGAACTGCTGCCCGACATGCTGCTGGCCGACATCCCCATGAATATCAATGGATTTGCGCCCAACAACTTCAGCCGGCAATTCGACGGTGCGGTCCCTGCCTCGGAGGCCGTCGCACGCTCGCTGAACGTGCCCTCGGTGGGAATGCTGCGCCGCTACGGCGTGCCGCGCTTTTATAATTTCCTGACAAAAGCGGGGATTACCACCCTCAATAAACCCGCCCCCCATTACGGGCTTTCGCTGATCCTGGGCGGCGCGGACGTGACGTTATGGGATGTCGCGGGGGCCTATCTGGGCATGGCCCGCACCTTGGAAGGGCTCGACCCGGCGACGGTCTCCACAGTATTGGATATCGACCGCGGCCCCCGTCGCAGCCACGATCCCAAACCCGTCCCGCAACCTTTCGACGCGGCGGCCGTGTGGCAAACCTTCGATGCCATTAAAGAGGTCAACCGCCCCGAGGAGATCGACTGGCGTTTCGTACCGTCGATGCAGGCTATCGGCTGGAAAACGGGCACCAGCTACGGCTTCCGCGACGGGTGGGCCGTAGGGATCACGCCGCGCTATGTGGTCGGGGTGTGGGCCGGGAACTGCGACGGCGAAGGCAAGGCCGGGCTCACCGGAGCCACTACCGCCGGTCCTGTCATGTTTGACATCTTCAATGCACTGCCCGCATCGGAATGGTTCGGGCGTCCCGATGCCCAGATGGTCGAAGCCGCCGTATGCCGCCGGTCGGGACACCTCGCCGGACGGTTCTGCCCCGAGGTCGACACGGTGCTGGTGTGCCCCGCAGGGCTGAAAACCGACGCCTGCCCCTACCACATCATGGTCAACCTTGCGCCCGACGGGCGTTACCGCGTGGGTGCGGCCGAAGAAGGGGTGCCCACACCATGGTTCGTGCTGCCGCCCGCCTGGGAGTGGTACTACCGCCAGCACCACCCCTCGTACCAACCCCTTCCGCCGATGCGTGCGGGCAGCGACGGGCGCAATCCGATGCAATTTATCTACCCACAGGCCGGTGCCCACCTGACCGTCACCCGCCAGATGGACGGCTCGCAGGGCCAGGTCGTCTTTCGCATCGCCCATTCCTATCCGGGCGCCACCGTCTATTGGCACCTCGACAATGAATATGCAGGCTCCACCTGCGATTTCCACCAGCTGCCGCTCTGCCCCCCGCCCGGACGCCATACCGTCACCGCTGTCGACGACAAGGGAAACACCATCCACGTTTCCTTCACCGCCGACCACGCCGGTTGATATTAACGGCTTATTTATAAACCTATTTCGTGCTGACAACCCTTCCCGGCCGAGGCCGTTGCCTTGCCGCGGGCGAACCCGGCGAACCTAAATCCGCACCCTGAAAAGGTCGGGCTTTGCCAACGCCTGTGAGGCTGTTGTCCAAAGGGAGCCCTGCCTAAGGAGTAGCGTTCACGTCATTTAACATGAGCCGGGACAAGGTATCTGCAAAATCGGCGGGTTACCGTATGGTAATCCGCCGATTTCCGTATGTAACGTGAGTTGCGTTTCAGCAACTCTTTCTTCCAATGGTCCAATGGCCTGAAAGGCCGGTTTGCAGGCCGACCCCCATCAACCGACGCCAAGCCGGGCGCCATCAAACTTGTTGGAATGGCCGGGGCGCGAAGCAGGAGGGCGAAGCCAACGGACGGGAAAGGAGGGGTTATCAGCACCAATATGCCGTCAATCGGCGAGAAGCGTATCCAGCACCGGCCTGATATCGAATGAAGAGGGCCGGGGGGCCGATCCGTACACCAGCCGTCCCTGGCGGTCGACGAGAATGAAATGCGGAATACCGTTAATGCCGAACGGCAGGTTGACCTGTGCGTCCGCACGGTCGGCGGCCAGGAGCTGTACTCCCCCCATGCCTTTCGATGCGAGCATCGCCGCCCAGGCATCGCGGGTCTTCGCATCGTCGAGCGAGACCCCGATGAATACCACATCGCGACCGGCATATTCATGGATCAGCTTCTCGAAATGGGGCGACTCGGCCAGACAGGGACCGCACCATGTGGCCCAGAAATCAACATAAACCACCTTGCCCCGATAGTCCGACAGGGAATGTTCTTTGCCCTGCACGTCGGGCAGGCGGAAATCGAACGCCTCCTCCCCTCCCTCAGGCACCGAAGGCAGGGAAACCGTCCGGGCGGCCAATTCCCGGCGCTGGTCGTCGCCGGCCAGGTAGGCGCCATACCGGGCCGTAAACGCTTCGGTACCCTGCCGGGTCGTCACGCCGCGCAGCGACTGCATCACCAGCAGGGAGCGCACACGGCAACCTGCGATCTGCGGCAGAAGCACGTCGAGATAAGAAACCATCCCCGTCAGGTCGACCAGTTCGCCCTCGGTATAACGGCCCGTGAGCGGTGCATCCAGGTAGCGGTAAAGCGAGATGATCAGCATCCCGTAGGGATATCCCGTCACAATGTCGTCGGCGGACAGGCTGCGGATATCCATGTCGGTATAAAAAGAAGGATATCGCACCCCTTCCCCTGCACTGACGAGGCTCCCGGTGCCCAGGAAGGTCAGCGCAGTGTAGGCCAGGTCAGCCCGGCGGTAACCTTCGAAAGCGCGGTCGAACGCCGCATTGTCCGTCGGCGGGAATGTCCACCCGGGCGCTGCCGCCGCTTTCTGTTCCAGCAGCGGGAAGAACTCCGTGTATCCTTTGTCGGACTTGTAAACGGCCGTGATCTCCGTGAGCGGCCGCATAAACCGGTACCATTCGTACAGCGCCGCATTCTCCGGGCTGCATGCCCGGCCGGGACTCCAGCCCTGGTCGCCGGCGACCATATCGAGCCGGTCGCCGGGTCCGAGGTAGACCGTATGGTTGCCGATTTCACGGATATCGTTCAGCCCCACCACATGGAATGCGCCCGAATCCGGGATGAAAGAGAAAGTAAACCGTCCGTCCGGGCCCGGGGCAGCGGTCGCCACATGGATATGGCGGCCGTCGGCCACCCGGTATAACTTCAGTTCGAGGGGTTTGATCCCCGACACCCATTCCACGCTGACCACGCAGGTCTTTCCTCCGGAAAATCCGGAGAACAGGATCGCCAGCAACACGACCGGCACACATCTGAATATCATTTTCATAATTAACGTGACCTCCGGATAAGGATTTTTTTCATTATAATAAACAGCTAATTTGTCAGCTTTGTCAGCGCAAAATCCTTATCCGGACTTCACGATACCGGTTTCTTTCAAAGCCGGTCTTGCGCTTACAACCCTTCCTGAAATCCGCCCCGGGGGGGAGGACTTTGCAAACGGATGTATAGTCCGTTTGCGGATGCGGAAATTCTATCTTTTAAGCAAAAACGGCCGCAGCGCATTGCGCCCGTCCCGGCGCGGATCAGAGTTGTTTCCAGTCCAGCGAAACGATTCGCGGCAGGCCTTCCCAATGCATGGGTTCGGCCGCCCCGATCGGGCCGGATACGGCCGTCGTCAGGTCGCCATAGGTATCACGGATCATAAATACGGTGACGGCGTCGCACTCCGATGCAGGTTTCGAACCGTCGCGCGTGACCACCAGCAGGTTGTCCGCCAACGGCCAAAAATCCATCATGCGGATCATGGCTATCGTGCTCCCGGCGGGCGCGGTGTAGACGCTTTTGACCGTATAGTCGTACAGGTTATACACATACACGTCGGTCGGGGTGGAGTAGAAAAACAGCGAATTCTTGCCGATGGAGTTGTTGAACACCAGCGCGTAGCCCGTCGCCCGCTCAATCCCGGGCAAGGGAGCGCCGCCGGCTCCGGGCGAGGAAGGATAAAGCACCTGGTCGATGAACGGGGCCGTATAGCCACCCATACCCATCATCGTGAACATCACGAACCTTATTTCACCCGTAGTGCGTTCCCGGAGGATCGCATAAATCGAGTTGAAGGCGGTGTAGGTCATATAGAGCAGGTCGCTGTTGGTGTTGCGGTACGAGAAACCTCCTTCGGGAGGTGCTGCTGGGAATTGCATGAAAGAGGTCATCATGCCGTCGCGCCCCCAGAACGAACGGGTCGCCTCGTCCATGAAGAACACGCCGGCGAACATCCAGGGCTGGACCCGGCAAACGACATCCCCGGTCGTAGGATGGAGGTTGCCTGCAGCATCGCTGTTGGCATAGGCGCCGGCAGTCCACATTTTCATACTGCCGAACATGATGTACTCCAACAGGTTTCCATCCCCGTCCTGGATGAAGGCCACCGAACTTTGCTTGTTGCGCGACGGGATCAGGCGTTTCATTTCCCACCCCTGCGGCATTTCGGAGGTGAACATGTGGCGCAGGTCATAGTCGTCTTCGTAATGCAGGTCGGTGTTGCGCAGGCGGTAATTCCCGGTTTCGGTCTGCATGACGATCGCATACTGGGTAGCCATGTTGGTGTTGTTCAGGAACGGGGAATTCGAGTCCATATAGGTGGTGATACCGATCGGACGCCCCATTTCGGGCAACTCGAACAGGTTGATCTCCTTGCGCTGAACCACCGCGCCGAGCGGATAGTTCAGATGGAGCAGCCGGGTGACGCCGTCGTCGTCGCACAACAGCAGAATACCGCGCGTGATATCGTTCTCGACATGGAAGGTGAAGTATTCCGAGGTCCATTGCACCCCGGTCGACGGTTCGGTCACCCGGTAGAGCATCTTGTGGGTACCGGCCTGGAGCGGCGGATTGAAATCGACCAGGTCGCGGTCGGTCGAGATCACCGTGTAGGATTCGTTTTCCTTGCCGCCCATCCATAACCATTCGTAAGTCAGGCCTGACTCGCCGCTACGGCCCGTCAGGTCGATCCGGGGATGAATGGTGATGCCGCTGCCCAGCGTGATGACATACTCTTCGTCAATTCCCGAAATGCCCACTTCGGGAATTTGCGAGTAGTCGTCATTTCCTTTGTCGCCGTAGCACGAGGCCAGAAACCCGCACACAACGACCGGAAGCAACCTGGATATGATTCTGTATGTTCTCATATTCGTCACGTTTTAAATAATTTATGCATATGGGCCGGCTTCCATCGGGGTGACGCCGTCCGCTTCCATCACCGGATGGCCTTCGGCGGCCATCCTGGCCAGGTAACGCTTCAACTGGCCGCCCCACGACACGATATAAGCCGTATGCGGCGGATTATAGAGGGCGTCCCACGTGATGTTGAACTGCTCGACCAGCAGGTAGGCCTTTTTGGGCGACCATGCGCCCAGGAAATCCGCGTAACTGAATCCCCAGTTCGGGGGCGGCGGCAGCTCGTCGTTGAACCAAAGCCGGAAGGTGGTCGTCGGCACAGAGGCGGTATCGGCCACACTGCGTCTGATCAGTTGGTATTCAAGCCCGAAATTCTCATTGGCCAGCAGTTCGAAGTCGATCTCCAGGTGGCGGCCTTCGGTGAGGTTGTCGCGCGAAAGTTCGACCACGATACCCCCTGCGGTTTTCCCCGCCGGGATGAAGGCGTCGAGCACCCTGAAATCGGCGCCTTCGGCAGCCGCCCCCGTCGCGGTGTTGATGCGGTAGGCGATCTTGCGATCATGGTCCGCCAACCGGCCGATGAGCCTCACGGGAATGAAGGTGGTATCGAGGTGCTCCCGGGCGTCGACGAAGGCGAAGGAATGGATGATGCTGTCCTGGGCTTCGGAAAACTTCGCTTCGAGCGAAAGCGTGCGCCCTTCGAATTCGAGCGTGGTAGTCATCCCGAAACCCGATGTGGGCCACATCTTATAGAGGAAATAGATATTGTCCGGGCCATCATACACCTGTATTTCGTCCGAGCGGCATCCGGCCAGCACCAGCACCGGCAGGATCGCGAAAATGAACGTTCTTTTTTTCATCGTCATGTGGATTTTGATCGGTTTGCGGATCATCGGTTCAGTTCGCCGGCGGGAATCGGCGCCATGTACTTCAATTCATCCATCTCCACCATCTCGCCCGTACCGTCCATATTCCTGATCCCCGGTTGGTTTCGGCGCTTGAAGTAGAAGAAATACTGCCCCTCTCCGTAGGTTTCCTTGAAGAATTCGATACCGATCTGCTGCTGCAGGTCGAAATCGCCGCCCATCTCTTCCTCCAGGGTTTTCAGGCCGCGACGGGTGCGGATCGCGTCCACCGCAGAGGCTGTGTTTTCCGCCTCGGCGGCGATCAGGTAAAGCTCCGTCTTGCGCACCAGCGGCATGAAATAGCTGAAATCGGCTTTCTTGTTGGGCTTGCGGAACTTGACGGGCAGATAGTATTCTGGATTTTTAAAACGTTCCCAACTTTTGAAGCGGTAGTCGGGCACAACCTGGGTGTTATCCCCGATCTTATTGCCGAAATAATACTTCATGTTGCCTTCCGCCAGGGCCAGGATTCCATCCTCGGAGAAACTGGCGGGTGAAAACCAGGCATCGCGGTTCAGGTACATGCTCTGGGCGTGGACCCCGAACAGCACCTCGTCCGAAAACACCATATCGGGCGTATCGCCGTGCAGCACCTCTTCCGGATCGGCCCACGGGAAATGTTCCCCGAACGCGCTGTCATCGACCAGGCTGCGGGCGATGGCCCCGGCCCGGGCCGTTTCGCCCTTGTACATCAACACACGGGCCTTGAGCGCCTGGACGGCATAGTAATTCAGGCGGCGGTTACGCCAGGCGTAGAAATCGTTGTCGGCTTTGCGCACGCCCTCCGTCAGGACCGGATCGGCCGCCAACAGCCCGAGCGCAGTGTCGATATCCGCCAGGATAAGCGCCATGATTTCGGATGCCTTCCTTCGGGGCTGCCATTCGTTGCCCGGCTTGGTGTAATAGGGGATCGACACGGCATCGGGATCGGTGGCATAGACCGGCCCGAAAAGGCGCAGCAAATCGAAATGCATATACGCACGTACCGCATAGGCCTCGCCGGTGAGCAGGTTGCGTTTCGCCGCGGCGATCACCCCTGGTTCGAGGCGGTCCATATTCCTGAGGAACAGGTTGGTTTCCAGGATAAGGTTATAGGAGGAGAACCATATATTGCCGAACAACAGGATAACGCTGCCGTCGCCGTAATCGTATCGGGCGATCAGCCCCTGGGAGGTATTCACCGCCGCTGAAGGGATACGGTAGGTCTGGGCCTGCAACTCGGGCACATAGACGCTCAGGTTGAACCCGTAGAGGGTATTCTCGCCCATCTTGAGGTAAATGCCGTTCAATGCCCTCTGTATATTGCCTTCGTTGCGGAAAACCTGCTCTTCGAGCACCTTGTCCTCGGGATCGGCACTCAGCCAGTCGTCGCATCCCGACATGCACAGTGCGAGTAACGGCAGGACCAACGCAGTTTTTATCTTTATCAGGATTTTCATACGTTCCATTTTTTAGGCTGTTTAGAAATTCAGGCTCAGTCCGAGCGAATAGCTGCGTGCGAAGGGATAGGCCGTGCCGCGTTCGTATTTCGAAGTTTCGAGCCTGAACATCTCGGCAGTGGTGAAACTGACCGTAAGGTCCTGGATCGCCAGGTTACGCACCAGCCAGGGATTGGCCCGCAGTTCGTAGGCCGCATTCAGCGACGTGGCGTTCAGAAAATTGTTCTTCTGTACGAAACGGGAGGTTTTGGGCGGAGTGCCGCCGGTGATCTCCACCGAGCGGTATTTGGCGATATCGCCCGGCTGCTTCCACCGGTCGTACAGGGCCCTCCGGTCCTGGTTGTAGCTCAACTGCGAAGCGTTGATATTCTCAACCTTGTCGTAGAGCGCCTGGTTGTAGATGTCGCCGCCGAAAGAGTAGCGCAGTCCCATCGCCACGGTCAGGTTGCGGTAACGGAAATTAGTGAACAGGCTTCCTTCGAGGTCGGGACGGGTGTCGCCCACACACACCATCTGGTTCACGTCGTAATCGAAGGTCAGGGTGCCGTTCCTGTTGACGAAGAGTTCGCGGCCCGTGGCCGGATCGATCCCCCGGGAACGGACGGCCCATATCGACGAAGGACTGTACCCGTCACTGTACTGGACGAGCGTGGCGTTCGCACGCTGGTCGTTGTTCAGTTCGTAGAGGCGGTCGGCCAGCCCCCCGTAACGGCTGGAGGTGTAAGCCCCGTTGACCGAAATCGTCCAAATGATGCGACGCCCGGTATCTTGCACCGGCGAAAACGAAACATTGAATTCCACACCCCGGTTATCCAGGTAACCCAGGTGCATCGGATAGACCGACAGACCGGTCGAAGGCAGTTGGGACAGGTTTACGATCAGCGGGTTGGTCTTCTCGCGGTAGACCTCGCCGCGCAACGACAGGCGTCCTTTCATGGTACGCATCTCAACCTTCGCACTCATCTTGCGGTTGACCTGCCAGGGGATGTCCGGCGCACCGAGGGTTTCCAGGTTGAGCCCCTGCCCGAATACATTGTTATTGATGCTGTAACGGTAGACGCTTTGGGAATAAACCGTCCCGATATTCTGGTTTCCTGCTGTGCCTATCGTGGCAGTGACCCGGAGCATTTCGGCCCAGTCCCACCCTTCCGCGAAGCGTTCGCGGTCGATGTTCCAACCGATGCCCACCGACCAGAAAGGCTTGTAGAGCTCGTTCGAGCCAAAGGTCGTAGCCCCGTCGATGCGGTAGGTAAGGTCCAACAGGTAGCGGCGGTCGTAATTGTAGTTGAATGTCACCAGCGCACCCACCGAACGCCGGATACCGCTGTTATAGCCCGGTTTTGACTCGTGCCGGTAACCGTTCGAAGTGTTGGGCGTGCCCTTCACCCCATAGGGGAAACCTTCGGCCTCGGTGGTCAGGCTGCGGGTGTCCTGCGAGTCGAATTGCAGGTAGGCCTGCGCCCCTACCGTATGCAACCCGGCGAATGTGCGCCCGTAGGAGAGGTTCAGCGAACCCGTATAGCGCGTCCATTTGTTCTCGACGTTGCGGTAGCTTCCCTTTCTCTCCGCTTCGGTGTTGAGGAAACGGGTATCCTGCGGATCGACGAACTGTTCGAACCGGGTATTGTCATACAGGATGTTGAACCGCCCGGAGATCATCAGCGATTCACTGGCGCGGAACTGCACCTGCAGGGTGTTGGTCACATTGAGGTCGGTCGCCTCGTCGCGGCTTGCAAGCGAGGCGTTCCAGAGCGGGTTCCCGACGTTATAGATAATGTCCAGGTCATCCTCTTTTTTTTCCTGCAGCCACATATCGGCCTTCCCTTCTTCGTTGAGCATCCGGAAATAGGGATTGGCCCTGGCCCAGGTGGAAAAATTTCCGTAAGGGCTTTCCGTCGTGTTGTAACCCGTAATGTCCGTGTAGTTCGACACCACGAACTTACCTGAGCGGTACGTCAGCATCATGTTGCCTCCCCAGCGGTCGCGATACGATCCTTTCATCACGCCGTTCTGCCGTCCGTACATGCCGCCCACGTCGACCTGCATTTCCTGGTTGCCGCCGCTGACCCTGACCGAGTTGGTCGGCGAGAAAGCCGTCCTCAGGGGTTCGGCCAGCCAGTAAGTATCCACACCGCGACGGATGTCCGCAAGTCGCCTGTGATACAGTTTATCCAACTCGGACTGCCTGACCCCATCGATCTCGCGCCCTTGTCCTTTCCAGGTATAAAGCCCGGAAACACGCTCGAATTCGAGTTTTTCGGCCGCATTCATCAGGTTGTAGACCGACAGGTCGGGCGTATCGACGGCGTAGTTGCCGTTATAATAGATATGGTACTCGCCCTGCCGCGGCTTGATGGTCTCCACGACGATGACCCCGTTGGCGCCGCGCGAGCCGTAGATCGCCGTCGAACCGGCGTCCTTGAGGATCGTCACCGACTCGATACGGTTGATATCCAGGTCGTAAATGCGGCTTAAGGGCACCTCGACACCGTTCAGCACCAGCAGCGGCTGGTTGGGGTCGGCCGAGAACTCATCCTGAATGCTCTGTATCACCCCGCCGCCCTGCCCGCGGATCTCGATCTTAGGCACCCTATTGGGATTGGACCCCGCTTCGATATCCATCGGGATGACGACCGACGGGTCGAGCAGTGAAAGACTCGTCAATAAATTACGGTTATTCAGTCCCGTAAGTTGCTGGCGCGTGAAGTGGGTGACCGATCCGGTGTAGGTGGGCAGGTCGCGTGTAAAAAGGCCGGTGGAAACCACCACCTCCTCTATTTCGGTGCGCGATTCGGACATCGATACGTCGATGCGTGCGGCGCCCGGCCTGACCGCGCGTTTCATCTCGTCCATGCCTACGAAACGGTAGACCAGCGTGTCGCCAGGGGCCACCGTTATCGTATAGCGTCCCTCGCGGTCGGTGACCGTCCCTTGCGACGGATCGCGGCTTACGAAAACGCCGACGCCAGCCAGCGGAAGGCCCTTGCGGTCGGTGACCGTCCCACCGACGACGGCACGCAGGCCGCCCCGGCCCTGCGGACGCCGGGCATCGGGCGAGCGGAAGAGGGCCACCTGGTTTCCGGTAACCGTATATTCCACACCGGCATTACGGAGCACGGCGGCAAGCACCGATTTAATATCACCCTGAGGCGTGTTGATGTTGACGCGCGTACCCAGGCCCGGTTTCACATCGTCGGCAATCACGAACACGTAATCGCTGACCTTTTCTATGTGTGAGATGACCTCGCTGACGGTCGCATTATCCATCCTGATCGGCGGCAGGTCGCCGCTGCGGAGCCCCGATGCCACGGAGCGCACCGGCATGGACAGCGCAAGCGCCGTCACGATGAAGACCGCACCTCGTACACAGGGATTGCTCCTTGGGGTTTGTCGTAGCTGTGTTCTCATATTTTTATGGATTTAGGTTCGTCCGTTTTTACACGGGATTCAGGGCGTAATCACGCTCCGGGCCCTATTCGGGATCCGGTCGCCGATCGCCCGTGTGCCGGAAGGTACTGTCATTGATGAATACTTTGCCGCCGGATTTCCGGAAAGTGGTCCCGGAAATGGAACACAGCACCGAAAGCATGTCATCGAGGTTGTCGGAGAGAATCAGCTTGCCCGAGCACGTACGGGAAGCCAGGCGGGAGTCACCGTAACTGAAAGCAATATTGTAATAACGGCCGATCCTGGTCAGTATCTCCGAAACCGTAGTACCGTCGAGCACCAGGATACCGTCTTTCCAGGAACAATATTCCTGCAGGTTGTCCGGACGCGATACCGTAGCGCCCGCCGCATCGGCGCAGAACAACTCGCCCGGCGAGAGCTTATGCATCTGGGTGCCGTTGCGGACCAACACCAAACCCTCGACCAGGGCTACATGCCTGTTCCCGGCGCCGGGATAGACCGAAACGTCGAAACTCGTTCCCAACACCTCCACTTCGAACTCCGGCGTCCGTACCGTGAAAGGCCGGTGCGGATCTTTGGTCACATCGATGAATATCTCGCCGCGCACGACTTCCATCATGCGGCGGCCATCCCCGAAAGCCGACGGGAACACCAACTCGCTGCCCGCATTGACCCACACCTTCGAACCGTCGGCCAACACCACGTGCGCCCGTTTGCCGTAAGGTACGACCAGCCGGCTTTCGGCATGATCCGGAGCGACAGGCTGCCCCCCGGCCGGGACAGCCTTCGTTGCGGTAAGGTCGATGCAGGCGTTGTTCCCGAACACCTCCACACCGCCATTGGAAACGAGCCTGATCTCGTCCTGTTCCAGGACCACACCCGTGATACCCGTGCCGGCGGAGAGGCGCTCCTTGGCGTCATGCGGAAAAAAGAGCAGGCCCGACACGACAGCAAACGCGATGCAGGCGGCTGCCGCATACCGCACGGTAAACCGGCGGAACCGGCGGCGGCGTGCATCGGCTGCGATGCGTTCCCAAAGCAAGGCCGACTGCCCGACCGTCATATGCCGGTCATTGATACGCACGGCGGAGAAGATACGTACGGCTGATTCCAACGCCTCACGTGCATCGGGATGTGATTCGGCGTATGCCCGCCAATAAGCCTCCGTGTCCGGGTCACGAAAAAGCCTCCAACGGATAAACCGTTCATCGGTGAGGAAGTCGATCTCCCCGTAATTTTTTTCAGGGGTCATAGTAAGCCGTCTTAAAAGAGTCTTTTCTTAAAAGACGGCGAATGTCCTTTTTTGTGGACAATTTTTACGGATTTTTTGTAAAAAGAAGCCGGCCGGATCAGTGGATTTCCCCGATCATACACACAAACAGCCCGAAGCCGAAGAATCCCACCCCGCTCCTGCGCAGGCGCTCCATAGCCCTGCTGACCAGTTTACGGGCGGAATCGGCATTGATCCCCAGAAGGACGGCGATCTGGTCGTACTCCATTTCCTGCATATAACGCAGGTAGACCGCTTCGCGCTGGTTCGGGGTGAGCGAAGCCAAAAGCCGTGATACGCGCGCTATGAGCAATCCCGCCTGTTCGTCGTTGATCATCTCGTCAAGCGCCGTAACGTCAGTGTGGAAAAAATCGCCGGCCATGGAACATGAAACCACGTGATCCTGCCTGCCCAGATCGAGCAGGCGGTTTTTGAGGCTGCGTAAAAGGTAGAAACGCATGTTGCCGATCAGCGCCGGATCACGGCCGCTGACGATCATCCTGACGAACACATCGTGAATAGCATCCATGCAACGGTTGGATGGAAACCCCAAACCGACACCGTATGCAAAGAGGGAATCCGCATAAATCCGGTAAAGATCAGCATATTGAGTTGCCATGTTTCCCATACGGCCATTCTTGCGGGGCAAAACGCACCGGACAAAATTAATATTATTCACGGGAACTTCAAACGCCTGTCACCCAGCCCATGCCCACGGCATACGATAACGCCGTATGGCGTTCAGACGGGGAAAGCCGGGATACGTTTCCGGCGGAAAACAAAAACGATGCAGGAATTTTTGCGGATGTAGGCATAAAAAAAGGGAGGGGAACCCGACGTTCCCTTCCCTTTTCAGTGTATTAAGTATAGCAGGCGGTGATCAGAAAACACCGTCTTCGATCACGTTTTACAGTGTGATTTCTATCGTCCCCCGGAGAGCCCGGGCAAATCCGGATCCCCCTCCCGTTTCTGAGAAAATTCCGGTTCCCCCGACGAAAGGGAACAAAAATTATTTGAGAATCTCTGCAAGTTTGGCTTCGAGGGCGGCGCCGCGCAGGTTCTTCGCGACGATCTTGCCGTCGGGGCCGACCAGGAAGTTCGCCGGGATACCTTTCACCATATAGAGCGCCGCAGCGGCATTCTTCCACCCCTGCAGGTCGGACACCTGGGTCCAGGTCAGGCCGTCCTTTTCGATGGCGTCTAACCATGCCTGTTTCTGGCCGGGACGGTCGAGTGACACACCCAGGACATCGAAGCCTTTATCCTTAAATTTGTTGTATGCAGCCACTACATGGGGGTTCTCACCGCGGCAGGGACCGCACCACGACGCCCAGAAATCCACCAGCACGTATTTGCCGCGGTAATCCTTCAGGCTGACCGGTTTGCCGTCGGGCGTATTCTGGGTGAAGTCAGGGGCCTGCATTCCTACTTCGGGTGTGGGAACGGACATGGCGGCGATCTGTTTGGCTATCTCCTGGCCGGTGGTGGAATTGCGCACCGCGGCGTCAAGGCCGTCGAACAGGGCTTGCTGTTCGGCCTGCTTCATACCCAACGAGGCAAGCATCCCGAATCCATCGAGGCTTATCGGCGAAGCGGGATGTGACTGAATGAATCCCGTGAGCGCCGGAAGCATCTTGGGATCATTCATCGACGTGATCCCTTCGAACGCTTTTTTGTACTGTTCAAACTCGTCGTTGAGTTTCGAGCCGGTCACCACGCCGTTTTTGATCGAGTCCTTGGTGGCCACCTTCACGGTCCCGTCGCCGATGTACAGGCCCAACATGTCGTATTTCCCCCCGTTTTTAAGGCGCAGGCCCAACCCTTCATAGTCGAACATGAGGTATGCCCCGGTCGGCGATCCGACCTGGCCTTTGATCACGAATTTACCGTTCTTCACCACAGCCGAGTCGATTTGATGTCCGCTTCCGCCGGGAAACAGCAGGTACACTTTCTTAGGGGCGTTCTTACCCGTTTTGCCTTCGATGGAAAAAGTTCCGCCCTGGGCAAACAACATACATGGCATCGTCATCAGCGCCAGCAACAGCGATTTTGTTTTCATTGTCGATCTTTTTTATTTAGTATTTGGGAAAAAAGCCGGGAAAAAATTGAATTTTTCCCGGCGGTATATCCAAGTACGGTCCGTATGGATCGCAGCTATAATGCCTATTTCAGCACTTCGGTGAGTTTGGCTTCGAGGTCGGCGCCGCGCAGGTTCTTGGCGATGATCTTGCCGTCGGGGCCGATCAGGTAGTTCGCCGGGATCCCACGGACACCATACGCCGCAGCAGCTTCGTTGCCCCAGCCTTTCAGGTCGGAAATGTGCGTCCAGGTCAGGCCGTCCTTTTCGATGGCGGCGAGCCATTTATCCTTATTGTCGTCGAGCGATACGCCGAGGATATCGAAATTCTTATCTTTGAATTTATTGAACGCAGCCACCACATGGGGGTTCTCGCCACGGCAGGGACCGCACCACGACGCCCAGAAATCCACCAGCACGTATTTGCCGCGGTAATCCTTCAGGCTGACCGGTTTGCCGTCGGGCGTATTCTGCGTGAAGTCAGGGGCTTCGGCGCCTACTTCGGTTTTGGCAGCCTGGTCGATCTTAGATTTAATCTCTTTACCATTTTTGGATTCCTTCACCTTGGTGTTCAAGTTGTTGAATATTTCAGAGATTTCAGCCACCGTCCATTCACCCTCCATGAGCTGGGCTATGGCATTGAGGCTTACCAACGATGCGGGATGGTTTTCGATGAACACTTTGGCGACTTGCTGCCCCTCTTTTTCCAATGCGCTGAGTTGCTTGATGGCTTCGCCGCGCTTCTGGTCGGTCTGTTCTTCTTTAGGAAGTTTATCGAAAGCCATATAGACCTCCTGGCGGCGGTCGTTGACCGGTTTCATCGCAGCCATAAGGACTTTATTATCGTCATTAAGCGGGGAGTGGGTGATCTTGGCGTCCTGCACCTTGTCCTCACAGGTCACTTTAATGGACTCTTCGCCGAGGAGGAATTGCAAAGCATCCTTGCCTACGAAATTATAGCGTTTGGGTAAACCCGCGCCGTCGTGGTCGAAATAGATCACGGCGGCGGTCATCCCGGATACTTCGCCGCCGAACGCGAATTTACCGCCGGCCACAGAGGTCGAATCGAGGCCTACGCCGCCGATCCTGTTGTAAACCAAATATACTTTCTTAGGGGTTGCCTTCGTGGTTCCGTCGATATGGAACTTACCGTTCTGCGCAGCCAACATGCAGGGTACTGCCAAAGCTGCCAATAAAAGTTGGATTTTCATTCGTGGAATTGGTTTTGGTTGGTCGCAAAGTTACGGTAAAAACCGCTGAGTTTTACCGAAGCGGGTAAAAATACACCCCTTTTTTTAGTCGTTTCACCGGAACACGTTATAATTCAAGCATCGCCCGGATCGCTTTTTCAGCCTCCGTGCGGACGGGTTCCCCGACTTCGACCTCGGGTTGTTCATGCCTGAGTGTGAGGTAGATATTACGCAGCGACATCAGTTTCATATAAGCGCAGTCGTTGCAGGCGCACTCCGAATCGCTGCCCGGCACCGGGATGAATGTTTTTCCCGGATTGTCACCCTTCATGCGGTGCAGGATACCGGGTTCGGTGGCGATGATATACTCCGTGCCGGGATCTTTGGTGCAGAAGTCCAGTAGGGCGGCCGTGCTGCCGACGAAATCGGCGAGGACCAACACCGGGGCTTTGCATTCGGGATGGGCCAGCACCCGGGCCTGAGGATGCTGTTTTTTCAGCGCCACGATGGCCTCCACGGAAAACTCCTCATGCACGTGGCACGCCCCGTCCCACAGCACGATGTCCGTACGGCCGGTGACGCTTTTGATATAATTGCCCAGGTTGCGGTCGGGGGCGAAGATTAGTTTCTGGCCGCGCGGGAAGGACTCCACCACCCGCAGTGCATTGGATGAGGTGCAGGTCACGTCCGTGAGCGCCTTGATCGCCGCCGAGGTGTTGACGTAACTGACCACCTTATGGTCGGGATATCGGGCCCGGAACTTCGCAAAATCTTCGGCAGGGCACGATTCGGCCAGCGAACAGCCTGCGTTCAGGTCGGGAATGAGCACCTTTTTATCCGGGGAGAGAATCTTGGCGGTTTCGGCCATGAAATGGACCCCGGCAAAAAGGATGATGTCGGCATCGCAGTCGGCGGCCTTCTGCGACAGGGCGAGCGAGTCGCCCACGAAATCGGCCACGTCCTGCACTTCGGGCACCGTATAGTAATGGGCCAGGATGATCGCCTTTTTTTCTTTTTTGAGGCGTGCGATCGCAGCCGCCAGGTCGGTTTCGGGCGCGACCGGTTCGTCGACCCAGCCTTTGGAAATATCAACGCTCATTTTCTTTATTATTATTTTACCTTAATTAATTTATCTTTACATAGGAATTATTATTCCTGTTAGCCATGTTCATAAAAACCGGTACCGAATTCAAATAACATCTTATACACATTCCATAATATTAATAAACATTTAAACCTTAATACTTTATTATATTATCAACATGTGTTTATAATTATTATCCACAAATTAACACTTTTACTTTATTAACATCAGCCATGGAAAACCATCTAGAAAAGCCATACAAACATTTTAACACATTTTCCTTGCTTTTTGAAAACCGCCGCGGTAATATACATCGTTTCCGAAAAAACAATAGCCGATCACCCCATATTATAATAAAACTATTCATGGGTTTTCAACCGTTTTCTGCACATTGTATTTTTCAGGCAATCTTCTCGGCCACAGATTGGTAGGCTTCATTCAATTCCCGGTTATCCACACTCCACGCCAGGCCGCCGCCCAATGCTCCTTCCGCCGGCAAAACCAGCGGGATTCGGCCCAGCAGCGGCAATCCTTTCGCCTGGGCCAGGGCGGCCGCTCCCCCTTTCCCGAACACATAGTAACGTTTGCCCGGAAGCTCGGCAGGCGTAAACCACGCCATGTTCTCGATGATCCCCAATACCGGGATCGACAGTTTCTCGGCCTGGAACATCGCAATGCCGCGCACCACGTCGTCCAGCGCGATCTTCTGCGGCGTGCTCACCACGATGGCGCCTCCCACGGCGATTTCCTGCAATACGGTCAGGTGCACATCCCCCGTCCCCGGAGGCATATCGATCAGCAGGAAATCCAGTTCGCCCCAAAGCGTCTGGTGGATCATCTGCCGCAGGGCGCTCGTCGCCATCGGGCCGCGCCAAACCAGCGCATCGCCCGGGTTGATAAAGAAACCGATCGACATGATCTTTACCCCGTGCGCTTCGGCCGGCAACAGCAACTCTTTTCCGTCGTGCTGTTCCGATTCCGGGCGGTAGTCGGCCACCCCGAACAGCTCGGGCTGCGACGGGCCGTAAATATCGGCGTCCAGCACACCCACGCGGTAGCCCTGGCCAGCCAGGGCGATGGCCAGGTTGGCTGTGACGGTCGATTTGCCCACGCCACCCTTGCCCGAAGCTATGGCGATCACACGCCCGATGCCTGCCGGAGTGTTCGGGTGGGGCGGTTCGGACTTCGCCTGGCGCGGTTTGGCCGCGGGTTCTTCGAGGAATACCGACACGCGGCCTTCATATTGCGGGTAACGCCCGACGATCACCCGGACGGCTTCGCGCTTGAGCGACACCCCGAACGGGTCGCGTGCACGCGCGAGCGCAATCGTGAAACGTATGGCCTCGTCCGTAACCGAGAGGTTGCGCACCATGTCCGCATCGACCAGCGACCGGCCCGTTTCCGGGTGCGCCACACCGCCCAGCAACCCTAAAATATCCTGTTCGCTTATCATTGTAAGAAAGTTTCAGTTATCTTTACGGTCGCAAAGATACTTTATTTATTCGTATATTGCCCTGCGTGCGGCCGTCAGGCTGTACGCCCTATCTTAATTCGCATAGTTTATGAACAGCTTTTTCAAGACTTTTTGGGCGGCATTCCTGGCGTTCCTGGCGGCGAACCTGTTGCTGGGTTTCGTGGCGATGATGTTTTTTGTGATGATGATGGCGGCCCTGGGTTCGATGTCGACGATGCGCACGGGCCATATCGGTGTGAAGAACAACTCGGTGTTGGTCATCACGCTCGACCAGGAGGTGACCGACGCCCCGCCTACCTCGCCGCTGGAACGGTTCGACCTGGCCACGATGCGCACCAGGCCGTTCAACAGTATATTGCAGGTGGTGTCGGCCATCGAATACGCCATGATCGACAGCCGCATCAAGGGGATCTACCTGAACATCACCCGGCCGCAGATCAGTACCGCCAACGCCGAAGAGTTGCGTAATGCACTGTTGGCTTTCAAGGAGTCGGGCAAGTTCGTGGTCAGCTACGGCGATACTTATTCCCAGCTCGAATACTACCTCTGCTCGGTGGCCGATTCGGTCTACATGAACCCGATGGGCGGCATGGACTGGCACGGACTGGCCTCGAATGTGATGTTCTATAAAGGGTTGCTCGACAAACTGGGCATTGAGGCTCAGGTGATCCGCCACGGCTCGTTCAAGGCGG
>JAVBNK010000060.1:0-4877 GCA_031551595.1 Rikenellaceae bacterium
GTGGGACACCGCCACGCCTCCCTCGGCGGGCGAGAAAAATCATCAAAAAACTGACTCATAATCTTTTATATGAATAAAATTTAGACAAACTCTTAATCTCTGCGGGTAAAATTTCTCGCTGCTCGCAGCGATCCTATCTCCCGCGGCTGCGGGGGTCGAAATCGGAGATTTCGAGCCGCGGGAGATGGCAATTGCCGAAAGGCAATCGCGGCCGTCACAATACCCCGCAGCTTCAGTTACCCATGCTGCACCTGGGTTTCCTGCTCGCGGCCCGGCATAGTTCGCAGGCGACCTCTGCCCCCGTTCGCAGCGTCGGTTGCTGCGGGGTTCTGTTCTCCAAGGGGTAAATACCCGTTTAGGGCGATACACCGTATTACATTCCGGGGCTGCAGGGGCGGCGTGAACATTCCGATTCAGCGGGGGCGGAAAACGCAAGCGGGTTTTGCCGTTCGTGAGGACCGGGGTCGGCCCAAGGCCGAACCCCGTCCTCACGAACTTTAGCGCAAGTACATAGAACGAAATCCGACTTTGTGTAGGGCCGCGGGATGTGGAGGTCGCCGCAGGCGACTGCGCCCTTGCATTGCCCGTAGCTTACGGAGGGTCATAGATCACGGGGTTTCGCAGGCGTGTGCCGTGGGATATTGCGCTTCGGCTGCCCGTGGCTTGCTGCGGGATTGCCTAACCTTCCCTGCGGCAACGGATCAGGCCCCGGCGGAAATAGGGCGGACGGCTGTTGTAGATGATCATGTAGCCGGGAGTGGTTTCGACCGAATAGCCCAGCGAGCGCATCGTCGCCGACAACTCTCGGTGATCCTCTGCGCGGTGGTAGGTGCACAGGGCCGCCCTCACTTCGCGGCCGGGTGCGGAAAGGATTTGCCGTGCCCCGCGCAGCACGGCGCTTTCCGCTCCCTCCACGTCCAGTTTCAGGAAAAGCGGCCTGCCTGCAGGAAGTTTCCCTGTGAGCGAGTCGAGCGTGATGCATTCTCCTTTGTCGTTGTCCGAGGCGAATTTGCTGATTATCGTCACCTTATCCTTCCATGGGGCGAAGGTTTTCCGTAACGGCAGGCGCCACTCGTCCAACGTTTCGAAGATGTAAGCATGGTGGATCCGCTCGATGACCGAGAGCGTGAAGTCGGCTTCGGCGGCGCCTATGTCGAAGACCACCGCGCCGTCCGGCACGTCGAACTGCGGGGTCAGGTAGCGGTGCGGCGAACGCGGGTCCTGCTCTTTTTTCGTGAAAATGTAGCGCCCGGCGACGGCCTCCGGGGAGAGGCCGGCCGGGTAGTAGAGGCGTTTGCCGCCGTGCACCACGTAATGCAGGCCGCATTCCGGGTCGTGATGCACCTCCGCGTCCGAAGGGCGGTATCCGGCGCACCAGCCATAGGGATAGGGGGGTGCGTGCTGCCCGTCGGGAAGTTGCGCGAGGTAAGCGAGCGCCTCGCCGATGTCGGGATCGCCGGACGGATGCGCCCGGTACCAGGCCAGGATCGACGAAACGCGCGGCGAGGTTCGTTTCAGAAGGGCGCTCAGCCGGCCTGCCAACCTGCGCATCAGGCGGATTGTCTGCGTGGGGCGGCGCTTGTCGGAAAAGAGCCATCGGGTGACCGGTAACATAATGGTTGGATTTTCAGGGTGTGTAAAACATTTTTGCGCTCTGTTTTCCCTCCGGTTGCCGGCTCGTCATGCGGCGAAGGACGAAAAAACGCACTCAAAAATAGTCATAAATAATCCGGATCGGGCTTTTAGAGGAATTTTTATGCCTTTCCCGCGCCCCGGCTTTTCTCTTTCGGGGGTTGAAACCCCCGCCGTTTATGGCCATACCCTGCGGCTGCGGGGTAATTTATTCCGGGTCTTTCCCGATCGCATAAGGCATCCTGATCCCGGGCAGTTTGATGTAAACGGGCCACGGCTTTGCCTTGATGCCGCGTATGCGGAGCGTGTCGCCATGGATCGAGGCGGAGCGGACCAGGTAATTGATCTCGACCAGTTTTTTGTCCACCGAGTCCCTTTCCCCGATGAAATACGGGTCGTGGGTGAGGGCTCGTGCGGTGCCCGACCCCGAGAGGCTGACCACACGGATGCGGGTGGTGTCGATCTGCCGGCAGAGGCTTTCGGCCATCGGGCGCATCGCGCGGTACTGTGTGAGCGAACGGGTCGCCAGGATGCCGGTCAGGGTGAGCATGGCCGCCCCGTAGGCGATGAATATGTTGACGTGAGGTTTCATGGCTTCGGTTTTTCGGATTGGTATTTTGCCAGCAGTCCGGCGAGGGTTTCGGGGGCGATCCCGAGCAGTTCCATGCGGCGTAAGAGTGCGGGAAGCGTTTCCCGGACGAATTCCGCGCGTTGGCGTCCGATGATGCGGCTGCGTGCGCCGTCGGCCACGAAGAACCCGATCCCGCGGCGGTTGAAGATGATCTGCGCGTCCTGCATTTCGTCATAGGCACGCATCGCCGTGTTAGGATTCACCTGCAACAGCACCGCCAGCTCGCGTACGGAGAGTATGCGCTCGTTTTCGGGCCACTCGCCGCACATGATCTTGTCCATCACCCAATCGGAGATCTGCCGGTAGATGGGTTTCTCGTCGTTGAAGTTCATGGCGTCAGGCGTTTTGGCGGTCGCGGAGTTTGAAATATCCCGCCGCATACATCACCAGGGCGACCAGGCTGCTGTCGGGGCCGGTGATTTCCGCAGCGTTGTAGTGGCGGTGGAACACAGGCTCGGTGGTGTACCTCACGATGGTACCGCCTGCCTCGGCATGGCCGGATATCCCGTCGCAGTAGGGGTAGAGTGTGAAGTCCCAGTTCAGGCTGATCAGGGTCGGCAGCAACAAGGGCAGCAGCAGCAGCGGCAGGGCGACGACCGTCACCAGCAGGAAGGCCACACCCAGGTTGCGGATGCGTGTCGTGGCGGCGTAGAACATGAAACCCTGGAACATGACGGGCAGGACGATCCATGCGCCCGCCGTCGGCCCGGCGAACTGTATCCCGCAGCCGGATACCAGCCCGTAGCCGCCCATCACCAGGGCATAGACGGCCATGCTGATCAGGGTGAAAAGTACCGAATCGTTGAGCACCACGTACAGCCACCGCTCGAACGTCGAACAGGGCAGGGTGCCTTCGACGGCGCCGGTGCGGCCGCCGCGCAGCGGTCGCATGTCGGCCGCGACGAGCATCACCCCCGCGACGACGCACAGCAGGTTGTAAATCGTCATGGTCATGAGCTGCGCCGGGCCGGGCTCCGGCTCGTGGCGGGTGAACAGCAGGAGGATCAGGACGAGTCCCACGGCCAGCGTCGCGGCCACGGCGAGGTATTTCCGGTAGTTGAAGGCGTATTGCCTTGCGGCGTAGAGGCCCATCCGCCTCAGGTTGAAAGTGTCGTTCATGGTCGGCGTGGTTTTAGCGGTTCATGATGGCGGCCATCCGGTCGCGGTGTTGTGTGGCGGCGTGGAACAGCAGTTCCAGGTTGGCTTCGGTGTCGCTGCAGTCCGTGTTTTCCGATACGCACACCCTGCCTGCGAGGCTCTCGCCGCAGTAGAGCGCCTCGTCGCCCCCGCACGGCGGGCCGAACCGCAGGCGGCCGGCGATGTCGGCGGTGGAGGCGCTCAGGACGATGCCGCGCCGGTCGAGGATGGTCACGCTGTCGATGAGGTTCTGCAACTCACTCACCTGGTGGGTAGCGATGACCACCGTGCGGCCCTGGTCGGCGGCCGATGCGATGAGTTGGCGCAGGTTGTTCTTGGAGGGAATGTCCAGTCCGTTGGCGGGCTCGTCCAGCAGCAGGTAGGGGGTCCCGCAGGCCATGACGAACGCCATGTAGGCCTTTTTGCGGCTTCCCATCGACATGCCGGCCGTGTTCATCGAGGCGTCGACGCCCAGCAGTTGGCAGTTTTCGGCGAATTCCTGCTCCGAAAAGAAGGGGTAGAAGGGGGCGGTGCGGCGTACGAAGGCCTGCATCGTGACCGCAGGCAGGGCGACTTCTTCGGGGACCATCGCGATGTCGCACAGCCAGGAAGGTTGGCGCAGGGCCGTGCGGCGGCCGTCGACCGCGACCGAACCTGCCTGCGGGACGAGCAGCCCGCAGATGGTCTTGAGCAGGGTCGTCTTGCCGGTGCCGTTCAGCCCGAGCAGGCCGTGCACCATTCCGTCCGTCAGGTCGAGGCTCAGCCCGTCGAACAGCACGCCGCGCCCCGGGCGGTAGGAAAAACTGATCTTGCGGATCTCTATCATGATTTTAGTGTATTAGTTATGTAATACACTGCAAATGTATGAAACGTTTTCTGATTTCCAAATTTCCGGGTAAAAAATGTTGCGGCGGGTTGGAAATTGATGGCGTCGCCTGTTCCGGCTGGCGGCGGATATCCCGGCATTCCGGCCGGAATGCGGCCCGGATAAAGGGTTGCCGACGGATAAACGCCGGGAATGACGGATTATTTTTGCCTTTATCCGTCTGCCCTTCGAAGGTGGACCGGGAACCGGCATGGGCACGATCCGGGGGCCACAACACTTGCGTTGCGGAAACGGCCGCCGTGTCTAAAAATGTCGCCGCCTCGATCCGTAGCCTCCGGATTTCGAACGGGGTGATCGCGGGGACTGCCGGGAAGGCAGCCGCAGCCGGTGGATCGACCTTTCGGCGCACGTCCGGACCGGCTCCCAAACCGATACAGGCCTGGATATTGGAAACAGAAGGAGCCGCATTCTGTCATGCGGCTCCTTTTTGATTTTTGCATTAACGGGAAAGCATCACTTCACTTCCTCGAAATCGCCCGGTTTCCAGGAACCGTCGAATGCCGGAGTTTCGGGGCCGTAAATGCGGAAGTAACTGAACCAGCCTTTATTCGGAAGGGTTTGAATCCAGACGTTTTCTTTACCGGCAGGCGC
>JAVBNK010000073.1:0-10243 GCA_031551595.1 Rikenellaceae bacterium
ATCCCTATACTCGCCCTTTCGCAGCTCAACCGCTCGGTCGAGTCGCGCGGCGGCAGCAAACGCCCGCAGCTCTCCGACCTTCGCGAGTCGGGTGCCATCGAGCAGGACGCCGACATCGTGGCCTTCATCCACCGTCCGGAATACTACGGCCTGACGCAGGACGAGGAAGGACTGCCGACGCAGGGCATGGCCGAGATCATCGTGGCCAAGCACCGTAACGGCGCCGTGGATACGGTCAAGCTGCGTTTCCGCAAGGAGCAGGCGCGGTTCCTGGATTACGACGACGGTGACATGGGCTACATCACCACCGAAAGTTCGATGGGCGCAGGCTCGTCGGCAGGGGGCGGTTTCGGGCAAGGCACCGATTTCGATATGCCCTCGCCCGGCCCGGGCTCGTTCGGAGGGTCGTTCAGCGATGATTCGCCGTTCTAACCTCGTTATTATTATGAAGAAAGCGCTCATTTTACTCGCCATGTCGGCCACGCCGCTCATCGGTTGGGCACAACTTGTATTCGGGATCAAAGGGACGATACCGTCGTTGGGGTTCGAATGGTTTAAGGGTGCTTTCGATTTTCATGAGAGGAAATCTTATGCACCCTCGTTCATCGGAGGAGTCTATGCCCGTTACCCGCTGGGCGAACAATGGGGTGTGCAGGCCGAGGCTCTCTACAGTTGCGACGGGATGAAATACGAAAGCAGCTGGCGCACCGATACCCGCACTACAGGAAGCATCAAAACGAAATACCTCGAAATTCCGCTACTGATCCGATACGAAGGCTTCGGGCTATTCCACTGGTTCGTCCAATGCGGCCCGTCCCTGAGGATGCAGACCGGCAAAGCGTGGCACGATTACACCCATCATGTAAATCCACGAGGCGATTTTGGACAACCCCGACCGAAAGGGACGATAACATATCACAAAGACGAGGTGGGCAAAGCATTCAACAAATCGGTGCTTGCGCTCAACGTCGGCAGTGGGTTTGTCTGGGAAATAAGATACCACTTCGAATTAACGGGTGAGTTGCGCATTGCGTGGGACATCTCCGACGCGACAAGCGACATCAGCATAAACGATGATTGGCACGCCCAGAACGCCCGCCTCATACGGCTAATCCCCACGATAGGGGCAGGATACAAATTCTAACCCCAATCCGGCATGTTCGTCAAAGCTTTTGCAAGCACCATCGTAGGTATCCGCGCGGTGACCGTGACCGTCGAGGTGCATATCACTTCGGGCATCGGCATGTTCCTGGTCGGGCTGCCCGACAATGCGGTCAAGGAGAGCGGTGAGCGCATCCGCGCCGCCTTCGAGAACAGCGGATTCCGCATGACCGGCAAAAAAACCACCGTCAACCTCGCCCCGGCCGATATCCGAAAGGAGGGTTCAGCTTATGACTTGCCCATCGCGCTGGCCATACTCGCCGCATCGGGACAGATCGCAGCGGACAGATTAAGCGAGTATGTGATCCTCGGCGAATTGTCGCTGGACGGGTCGGTGCGTGCGGTCAAAGGGGCGTTGCCGTCGGCCATACAGGCAGCCGAAGAAGGTTTCCGGGGTATTATCCTGCCCGCGGAGAACGCCTGCGAAGCCGCGGTGGTCGAAGGCCTGGAGGTGATCGGGGCGGAGTCGCTGCGCCAGCTGGCGATGTTCCTGGGCGGGGAAGAAAGCATCGACCCGACCGTATTGGACGGAACGGGATTCGATGAGGTCGCCGCAGGGCGTTACGACGAGGATTTCAGCGACGTGCGCGGGCAGGCCCATGTGAAACGCGCGTTGGAGATCGCCGCCGCGGGAGGACACAACGTCATTATGATCGGTGCGCCCGGCTCGGGCAAGACGATGCTCGCACGGCGTATGCCGTCGATCATGCCCCCGATGACGCTCGCCGAATCACTGGAAACCACAAAAATACACTCCGTAGCCGGCAAACTCGGCAGCCAGTCGGGACTGCTCACCCGAAGGCCGTTCCGCGCTCCGCACCACCTCACCTCGCAGGTGGCCCTCGTAGGCGGCGGCACCAATCCCCAGCCCGGCGAGATATCGCTGGCCCACAACGGGATACTGTTCCTGGATGAGCTTCCGGAATTCGGCCGCACGGCGCTGGAAGTGCTCCGCCAGCCGTTGGAGGACAAGGCGATCACCGTGTCGAGGGCGAAATACAGCGTCGAATATCCGGCCAATTTCATCCTGATCGCCTCGATGAATCCCTGCCCGTGCGGCTACTACAACCACCCGGCGAAGGAGTGCGTCTGCACGCCGGGCAGCGTGGTGCGCTACATGAACCGCATCTCCGGCCCGCTGATGGACCGCATCGACATGCATATCCAGGTCACCCCGGTGGCATTCAACGAGATGAGCGCAGCGTCGGCAGGCGAACCCAGCGGAGTGATCCGTGAGCGGGTAGCCCGTGCGCGGGAAGTCCAACAGGCCCGCTTCAAAGGCGTCGGCATCCATACCAATGCGATGATGAACTCCAAAATGATCCGAGAGCAATGCCGCCCGGACGCCGCCGGAGCCGAATTGCTGGAACGCGCGATGGAGCGCCACGGGCTGTCGGCGCGTGCCTATGACCGCATCCTCAAACTCTCGCGCACGATCGCCGACCTGGACGGATCGCCCGACATCAAAACGGACCATATCTCCGAAGCGATCCACTACCGCAGCCTCGATAAAGCCTCGTGGGGACTGTAACCGCGGCCCGCCCGGAATAGGCGCCGGCTCCCGCCGCAGGAGGATTTCCGACCCGCGCCCCGCCTAACGACGAATATGGTCGCCCCCAACGCCGGTGATCCGGAACAAATTTGCGGCCCCGATCGCATACCGACCAGAAAAGGGGTCGTCCCCAACTCCCTTTGCAGGTGAATTTGCAACCTTAACCGCATACGGCCCGCCCCGACACAAAGGCCGGCCCGCACCCCAAAGAGGATCAGAGTGTGTAACACAAACGGTTGCGCCCTGATCTGCCGCGGTCAACAGCAACGGGCTAATGACCGATGAAATATAACGAAGGGGGAATTATACACCTTACTGGACTCCGTCGGTTTTCCGGGCAACCTGAGGCTTCCCGGCCAGGGCGCAAACCGACGCCAGGCCGGGAATAATCGGGGTCGCCCGGATGGGCGACCCCGGAAAAAAAGCATATAGTTGCCTAATGAAGAACCGCCCCGAGCCACGGGAAACAGAACCCGCAGGAATTTACACCAGGCCCGTCCAGCCGGGGGCGGTCATGGCGATCTCGCCGCCGTCGGGCGTGACCAGCATCACGCCCGTACCCGGGGCCGTGATATGGCCGATCACGTCGATGCCTCCCACCGCCGCGATCTTCTCCTGCATCGCGAGCGGCACCGTGAACATCAGTTCGAAATCATCGCCGCCGTTCAGCGCCGCCACGACGGGATCGGAGTGCATCTCCTCGCACAACGTATATGTTTCCGAAGCGATCGGCAGGCGGTCGAGGTAGATCCGTGCACCGCACTCCGACGCCCGGCATACCTGCAACAGGTCGGACGCAAGCCCGTCCGTCAGGTCGATCATCGAGGTGGGCACCAGCCCTACCCCATCCAGCAATTCGATCACGTCACGGCGTGCCTCGGGTTTCAGCTGGCGGCGCAGCAGGTATTCGTAGCCTTCGAATTTGGGCTGGGGGTCGTCGTGGCCCTGCAGCACGCGCCGTTCGCGCTCGAGCAGCATCAGCCCCGCATAGGCCGCCCCGAGATCGCCCGTGATACATATAAGGTCATTGAGTTGCGCCCCGCGGCGGTAGGCGACCTTATCTTCCGCTACCTCGCCCAGCACCGACACGCACACCGTAAACCCGGTGAGCGAAGTGGTCGTATCGCCGCCCGCAAGGTCCACGCCGTAATCACCGCACCCGGCACGCACACCTTCATAAAATTCTTCCAGCATCCCGACCGTCATCTTCGACGACACCCCGAGGGCCAGCGTCAGCTGGCGCGGACGGCCATTCATGGCGTAAACGTCGCTCACGCCCGCCGTCACCGCCTTATATCCCAGGTGTTTGAGCGGGAAATAAGTCAGGTCGAAATGGACGCCCTCCAACATCAGGTCGGTCGTCAATAACCCATACCCGCCGCCGCCCGTGCGGACCACCGCAGCGTCGTCGCCGGGACCCTGCACCGTGGCTCCGCCCGGCGGCATGAAGTTTGACGTAAGTTTTTCTATCAGTTTGACTTGGCCGATCGAAGATATTTGCGTATATTTGTTAGTCATATAACAATATTTACGACAAAGGTACGCCAACTTTTGGTTTGACAAAAATAAAGGGCTACATTTGCCCGATCATTACCTTACATGAAAAACATCGTTCTGTTCGGCCCCCCGGGGGCAGGAAAGGGCACGCAGGCCCAACTGATTAAAAATAAATACGGACTGGTGCATATCTCCACCGGCGACGTAATCCGCCAGGAGATCCGCAGCGGTTCGGCGATGGGCCTGAGCGTCAAACAATATATCGACCGCGGCGAGCTGGCGCCCGACGAACTGGTGATCCACATTGTCACCGAACACGTCGAGGAGCACCGCAACAGTCCCGGCAATATCTTCGACGGCTTCCCCCGCACGGTCCGGCAGGCCGAGGCATTCGACAAGATCCTGGCCGCCCACGGCTTCCGGGTTGATTTGATGATCTCGCTCGAAGTGCCCGACCAGGTGCTCATGGAACGCATCCACCTGCGCGCGCAGGAAAGCGGACGCGCCGACGACGCCAACATGGCCGTCACCCGCAACCGCATCGCCGTTTATAAGAACCAGACCGCCATCGTGGCCGATTTTTATGCCAAACAGGGTAAATATATCGGTATCGACGGCCTGGGTACCGTAGATGAAGTATTCGCACGCATCTGCGAAAAGATCGACTCTATTACGGAGTAATTATTATATCCACCCGCAAACGGGAAGGCCTGCGACATTCGTTGCAGGCCTTCGGGTTTATGGACTGACTCATTGCACTCCTTGCGAAAAATAGGACGCATAGAAACCGGACCTTTTTTAAACGATGGCAACTAACGTGGGTTGCGCTTAAAGGATCGTGTTATGTCTTTGTTTTTCAGCATCAAATTTCGCTATTTATTAAGCACGGCCCGCGTCAATGGCTTCTGTCGAAGCCGCATTTGTTCTGAAAGCCCCACCCCTATCCGCCCCTCTCAAGGGGCGGGCTTGTAAATGGTTATTAATAGCCATTGGCCCAAGGGAATCATGAGTTGCGCTTAACCAACTCTCGTTGATTACCAATGATTTACATGGATTTGCCTCCTAGACCTCACGCCCGCCCCCATGATACTCCGCGCCACGGAACAAGGAGCGCCAACCCGCAAAACCGATGGAGTGCAGTGAGGCGTAAATTAGCTGTGATTATTAATAAACTACCGGCAACTGACGCAGGAAGCGGGAGTAGGAAAATTTACCCGCGATGTCGGGCGACAACGAAAGAGGCGGCAGGCTGACATGACGGCAATACAACCCGCCGGCAGGCCATGGGCCCTGCAAAGTGGCGGAAAAAAACGCACAAAACACTTAGAGTTTGTCTAAATTTTATTCATATAAAAGATTATGAGTCAGTTTTTTGATGATTTTCCTCGCCCGCCGAGGGAGGCGTGGCGGTGTCCCACGGCGAGTGAGGCGGGTGTGGAAAGCGCAAAAAAGGGCCATAAGATTTTGTGGGAATAAATTTTAGACAAACTCTTAACGTGAGTCGTTTGAGAAGCATGCGGGCCATCGGGCGAACGGCCTGCAATATCGTTTGCAAAGCCTTCCCTTCCTCGGGGGCTCTGCTCCGCCGGATTCGCCAGCCGCGTTGACGCGACTATAAGTGGTTTGGGGTCTGCAAGAAAGCAACTTCCGGAGAAAGCGCTTTCCGGGCCGACAACCTACCGGCCCTCCGGCAAGGCATGGCTTACTAATGTACTGCAGGACATTCGCTTAACGGTCAAAACATCCCACGCAGGGTGCCCGTGATCCTCATTCGGATTCTTTCGCCGAAATTCACATGATTCACAAGGAAAATACCTGTACCGTATACACCTTCCCGACGGCCGGGTAACCGGCCTTGTACCGTTCGGTCAGGTCTTCCATCAGGCACACCGGCCGACGCGAAATCGACCGGACCTCATACGAATCCGACCGGACTTCAATGGCATTCAGGTAGTGGATATTGTATTGGATGAGATGGAACGTGCGCGGCATACCGTCGACAGCGAACCGGAGTTCCAGGTACAGGCCGTTGGAGGACATATCGTCGAGTTCCAGGCCGGACCTGACCGCATCGGCGTCTTTCTCCGGAGCCAGGGTCGCTTCCCCCGTGTATGCGCGCTCTCCGGGCCGGGCAATCCCCGTAAGGGTAAATGTATAGCCGCCCTGGACCGCCGCCGGGATCGTCGCGTACGCATCGGCCCGGATCGCCTCTTTTTCTTCGCCGGTCAGGCCGTCGCCGGCTATCCTCACATCATGCCCCACCACCCTACCGCCGAGGGTAGTATAGCCCACCTTGACGGAGAGCCGGCAGGTATGCCCCGCCCCGTCGCGGATCGTCACACCGGCCTCGCCGATGCCCCGGACCCCGCTGATCTGCACCACGCCGGGCGATGTCTGTTCCACTTCGAACAGCGGGGAGTCGCATTCGACAACGTATTCGCCGTTCCCTCCGGTAATGGTAAACGTACCGCCCGCCGGAGTCGGATAGGTCAACAGAAGCGTATTTTCATAGACATTCACGGACAACGGTTCCTGCGGCTCCCCTTCGGAGCAGGAGGCGAGTACCCACACGAGGCCCGCCATCAAAAGCGGTCTGGTCAAACACACGGTATTCATAATAAGGACGGATTAGTTTTACCAAAGGGAATTATAGACCATTACACTCTGTGGTTTTGCGGATTGCCGGGCGACCCGCAACCTCTGCCCCGGTGGCGGCGCCACGGAGTGGCGCGAGTTCGGGGAAACAGATCGTGTAAATCAGAATATAATTACCGCCCTAAAGGTAGAGAAAAACAACCGTACGGCCAAATAACCGTTGTCCCTGCCACTCCCTATGCCTGGCGGCGACATGTTTTCGCCGGATCACTCCTTAATCCGGCCGTGAGGTTCCGCCGTCGCCCGGCATAGTCCCGGATCGATACGGCTCTGCCCTCGTCCGCAGCGCCGGTTGGCACCGGTTCCGGGCAACGATCCGCCAAAGGGTCCGACGGCCGGGGAAAAAGGAACCCGTTATCCTATACCGCCCCCCCCGGGCGGAGCCCCTAAACCGCCGCCGGACCCGGCCTGCTGTTCGGAAACTAACACTAAAGATTAAAACCCGAAAGGGATACCGTATATAAAAAAGTATTACTTTTGCGGCATCGATTAATTTTTCGGCTGTGAAAACTGCAAGGATCGTCTGCATATTGTTGCTCGGGCTGGGTGTGGCGGCGGGGTGGTTGCGCCCTGAGGCCGCGGCTGCCGGCGACAGGCCGCAGGCCGTATGCGTCTTGTCCGATCACCTGCCCTCCGTGCCCTGCGACGCCTACTCCGAGGCCCGGGTGTCGCTGCCGACGGCCAAATCGATCACAGGCGAAGACCACTCCCCATACTCCAAATCGGTCCGGACCCTCGCCTGGCGCGGGACGGACGGTTGCCTCAGGCCATTCTACGGCTGTAACGGCTGCCCCGATGCGGCCTTGGCCGCATTCTGCCGCCTGAGCCTGCTCGGACGGTTCAACATTTAACCTGCCGAGGCAGGCCTCCCCGTGCGCCGGAGATCTTCCGGCATGACCGTATCGTAATAACAACCAGAATTATATATGAGCAATTCCGCATTGTTTTTGGTCGTACTCGTGACCGCGCTTTTCCTGGTCGGCGCGGCGCTGGTGCTGGCCTGGCTGCTGGCCCCCCGCTCGTCGAACCAGCTCAAAGGACAGCCCTATGAGTGCGGCATCCCTACGCGGGGCACGTCCTGGATGCAGTTCCGCGTGGGATACTACCTGTTCGCGATCCTCTTCCTGGTGTTCGACGTGGAGACCGTGCTGCTGTTCCCGTGGGCGACCGTGATGAAGGACATGGGGCCTGACGGACTGGCGTGCGTCGTGTTCTTTTTGGTGGTGCTGACCCTCGGGCTGGCTTACGCGTGGAAGAAAGGAGCGCTGAAATGGAAGTAAAGAAAATACTCATCCCCGACATGAAGTACGAGGACTTCCGGGACAATGAATACCTCGAAACGTACGTCGACGAGCTGCGCCGCAACGGCGTGAACATCTTCGTGGGCAAGATCAACGACTTCATCAACTGGGGACGCTCGAATTCCGTATGGCCGCTCACGTTCGCGACGAGCTGCTGCGGCATCGAGTTCATGTGTGTGGGCGCGGCGCGGACGGACTTCGCCCGTTTCGGGTGGGAAGTGACGCGCAACAGCCCCCGGCAGGCCGACGTGATCTTCGTCTGCGGCACGATCGTACACAAGATGGCGCCGGTACTGAAACGCCTCTACGAACAGATGGCCGAGCCGCGCTACGTGATGGCGATCGGCAGCTGCGCCATCAGCGGGGGGCCGTTCAAAAGTTCGTACCACACGGTGATGGGCGTCGACAAGATCATCCCGGTGGATGTCTACGTGCCGGGCTGCCCTCCGCGTCCGGACGCCGTGCTGTACGGCATGATGCAGCTCTCGCGCAAGATAAAAGTGCAGGATTTCTTCCGCCTGCCCGGGCAACCCGCCGTCAAACCCGAAAATGAAGCCTCCGATGGAAGCGATAAAGAATAGGTTCCCCGCCGCCGAAATCACCGAAGCGGACGGGCGGTTGACGGTCACGGTGCCGATGGACGGACTGTACGACGTGGCCTCGGCGCTGCGCAACGAAATGGGTTTCGACTACCTGATCGATCTGGTGGGCATGGACTGGGGCGAAAGCCTGGGTGTGATCTACTACTTGTCGCGTTCGGAGGTCCCGGCGGAGGTGCTCGCGCTGAAAACCTCGGCCACGGAGCGCGAAAAGCCCGAACTGTACTCGGTGAGCGACCTTTGGGAAGTTGCCGAGGTGTATGAGCGCGAGGTGTACGACTTCTTCGGCATCCGTTTCCTGAACCATCCCGACATGCGCCGCATTTTCCTGCGCGCCGACTGGAAGGGCTACCCGCTGCGCAAGGATTACGACGCCTACCCGGCGATCAATCCCGTGCCGAAGCACTACGAGATCCTGTCCGACATGGAAACCATCCCCACGGTGACCATGTAGATGGGCCAGCGGGTCGAGGAAACGCGCAAGCTGTTCACCGACGACGAGTATGTAGTCAACTTCGGGCCCCAGCACCCGGCGATGCACGGGGTGCTGCACCTGCGCGTGTCGCTCGACGGCGAGATCATCCGCAAGGTCGACCCCAATTTCGGCTATATCCACCGCGGCATCGAAAAGATGTGCGAAGCCTATACCTACCCCCAGATCCTGCACCTGACGGACCGGCTGGACTACCTCTCGGGCACGATGAACCGCCATGCGGCGTGCCTGTGCTGCGAGGAGGCGCTGCAGCTGGAAGTGCCGGAGCGGGCGCAGTACGTCCGCACGATCATGGACGAGCTGACGCGCATCGCCTCCCACCTGCTGGGCTGGGGGTGCATGTGCATGGACATGGGCTCGATCACGGCCTTCGTCTACGGGATGCGCGACCGCGAAAAGATCATGGACATCTTCGAGCAGACCGCCGGAGGCCGCCTGATGGCCAACTATAACGTCATCGGCGGGGTGGCCAACGACATCCATCCCGACTTCCAGCGCCGCGTCGGGGAATTCATCCCCTATATGCGCAAGATGCTCAGGGAACACCACTTGCTCTTCACGGGCAATCCCATCGCCCGCGGGCGCATGGAGGGCGTGGGTTACCTCCCGCGGGAGCAGGCCATCGCGCTGGGCGCCACAGGCCCCACCGGACGCGCCTCGGGGTGGCACAACGACATCAGCAAGATCGACCCCTATGCCGCCTCCGGCAAGGTCGACTTCGAGGAGGTGCTGCGCCCGGGCGGGATGACCTTCGACCGCTACATCATCCGCCTGGACGAGATCGAGCAGTCGCTGCGCATCATCGAGCAACTCGTGGACAACATCCCGGAAGGCCCCTTCGCGGCCAGGACCAAAGCGGTCGTCCGCCTGCCCGAGGGGGACTACTTCCGGCGCGTGGAGAATGCCCGGGGGCAGTTCGGGGTGCACATCACCTCGACCGGCGACAAAAATCCCTACCGGATCAAGTTCCGCTCGCCGTCGCTGA
>JAVBNK010000188.1:0-4359 GCA_031551595.1 Rikenellaceae bacterium
CAAACCGGCGGGGAATTCAACCCTTAGAGATTAAATATTTATACACTTATTTAAACTCATCGAACCCACGTTATTTAAACGCACAACGGGTTACAAAAAATATTATTTCAGAAAAAGTCGCATCCGGCATCCCCATAAAATCCGGTTCCCGTGTTATAGGAGTAAAGATACTTCTGCGACCATGGAAAAATATTTCGAGACAGCCCGGATGATCGCCGCCCGGATGAGCGGTGAAATGACTGCCGAAGAGGAGCAACAACTCGCACAGTGGCGTGCCGCCTCGCCGGAAAACGAGCGGCTTTTCCTGCAGATCACCGATCCAGCCCGCCGCGACGCGGCGCGGGAATTTTCCTCCGGTTTCGACAAACAGGACGGATGGAACGCCGTGCTGCGGAAGAAACGCGCCGGATCGCTCCGCAGGCGCTACCTCAGGATCGCACGGTATGCCGCCGTGATCGCATTGCCCCTGTGCCTCGCGGCGATACTCTATACGCAATTCGGCGGCCCGGAAGAATCGACAGCAGTCGCGCCCGGCACGTCGAGCGCCATGCTTATCCTGCCGTCCGGCGAGCGGGTCGCCCTGTCCGGCGTGACGGGCGAGATAGCCGCCGTACCGGCCTACAACGAGGGCGGGCAGATCGCGTACAAAGCCTCCGCCGCACAGGGCGCCGCCGAACCCGAGTACCACCGCATGGTCGTGCCCAGGGGCGGCGAGTACCGCCTCAAACTGGGCGACGGAAGCGTGATTCACCTCAATTCCATGAGTACGGTGCAATTCCCGGTCGCCTTCACGGGCGACACGCGCGAGGTCACCCTCGAAGGCGAAGCCTGTTTCGAAGTGGCGCATGACGCCGCGCGGCCGTTCATCGTGCACACCGGCCACTATGACGTGCGGGTGTTGGGGACTACGTTCAACGTCTGTGCCTACGGCGGCGACCGGCGCACCCAAACCACGCTGGTATCCGGTTCGGTGGCGATCACCAACATCGCGGGCGGCGGCGATGTCATGCTGCGGCCCAACGAGCAGTTCGAATATTCGACGGGGGACGGTTCCTATTCGGTGTTCCCGGTCGACGCGGGCTATGCGACGGCATGGCGAAACGGCAGGTTGCGGCTGCGCGACGAGCGGCTCGACGACATCATGCGCACGATCGGGCGCTGGTATGACGTAGAGGTGGAATACGGCGACGATCTGGCGGGAAAGCTAAAATTCGGCTTCAACGTCGACCGCCACACCTCGATCGACCCGCTGTTGGAGATGTTCCGGGAAACGGGCAAAGTGAAGATCGAGCGCAACGGCAAAAAGATCAGGATCAGCAGCAAAGAATGAACACCCCCGCAGCAACCGACGCTGCGGGCGGGGGCAGAACCAGGTTTACCTGAGTTATGCCGGACCGCGGGGAGGAAACCCATGCGTAGCATGGGTAACTGAAGCTACGGGGTATCAAAAGTGCAGTCGCCGCTGGCAACTGCCAACCGGCGCCAAGCCGGGCGCCATCAAACTTGTTTGAATGGCCGGGGCGCGAAGCAGGAAAAGCCTGCAATGCAGCTTACATCCCGCGGCTCGAAACCTTCGGTTTCGCCCCCGCAGCCGCGGGATGGATATGCAAAACGCAGTAAGCACCGGGAAATTTAACCCGTAGAGATTAAAAAAGGGCGGGAAATGCGGCCACATTTCCCACCCGGATGTTTTTCAACGTGTCGAACTACCAATTAAAGTAAAATCCAACGGACAAATCTATGAAAAAAAATCGGACTTCTTTTCCTCCGGACCGGGGAAAGACCAGAAAAACGTGGCTTATGTCGACATTCGCCCTGCTGTTCGCCATGCTCGGGATTCTGCCCGTGCAGGCCGGGGACCGCAGTAACCCCGAACAGCAAATCTCCCTCGAACTCAGGGACACCTACCTTAAAAACGTGCTGTGGGCCATCGAGCAGCAAACCTCGTTCAAGTTCATGTACAACCAGGAAGACCTGGACCGCGTGGGCAAAGTGAACGTGGTGGCCAGGGGCGTCAACGTGGAGCAGATCCTCACCGAGGTACTCCGCGGAACGGGGCTCACCTACTCCATCCGCGAGGGGGCGATCATCCTTAAACAGGAAGCGCAGCAACCGGCACGTTACGTGGTCGTCAGCGGCAAAGTGAGCGACGAACGGAAACGGCCGCTGGCAGGGGTCACAGTCAGCATTAAAGGCGTGCCTACGGGTACGGTCACCGATGTGAACGGCGCCTACCGCATCGTGGTGCCTGCGGCGAGTAACCCCGTGCTGGCATTTTCGTTCGTGGGCATGGAAAAACAGGAAATCGCCTGCACGGGCCAGACGCAGATCGACGTGGTGATGAAAGAGGTCGCCACGCAGGTGGACGCGGTATTCGTCGTGCATACCGGCTACCAGACCCTCGATCCGCGCGAGAGCGCAAGCGCCATACAGGTAATCAACGCGGAAAAAATCAAAACGCCCGGACTCCTGACGATCGACCAGATGCTCGAAGGGTATGTCCCGGGGATGGTCTACATGCAGAACTCGGGCCAGATCGGGACCACGCCGCGCCTGCGCATCCGCGGCACATCGACCGTCCTGGGTTCGCAGGAGCCCGTATGGGTGGTCGACGGGGTGGTGCAGGACAACCCGGTGGATATCGATCCTTCGCAGATCAACGACCTGGATTTCGTCAACCTGGTGGGCAATGCGATCAGCGGCCTGAACCCGGACGACATCGAACTGATCTCCATCCTCAAAGACGCCTCGGCCACGGCGCTCTACGGGGCGAAAGCGGCCAACGGGGTGATCCTCATCACCACCAAACAGGGCCGCCAGGGCCCCCCGTCGATCTCCTACTCGATGTCGGGCACCTTCATGCGCCGCCCCCATTACTCCGACGCCAGCGTCAACATGATGAACTCGCGCGAACGCATCGACTTCTCGCGCGACCTGCTGGAAAACCGGGTGGTCTACCCCCACGTAGACAATTGGCTGGGCTACGAGAAAGCGATGATCGACTACTACCAGGGCCGGATCACCTACGCCCAGATGCAGCGCGAGGTGGGCTATTACGAGTCGGTCAATACCGATTGGTTCGACGTGCTGATGCAGAACTCCTTCTCCACCAAGCATACGCTGAGCCTCTCGGGCGGCAACCTCAACATCCGTTACTACACCTCGGTGGGCATGGACAACGCCAAAGGCAGCATCCGCGGCGAAAAGAACGACCGCTACACCGCCGCGCTCAACCTGAACGGCAACTACAAACGGCTCTCTTTCCGTTTCAGCATCAACGCCAACACCGGGACGAAGATCTACACCCCCGGCGATGTGGCCGTGACCAGGTACGCCTATGAAACCACCCGCGCCCTGCCTGCATACAACGGGGACGGCTCGCTGTGGTACTATCCGATGCAGGTCGAATCGGGAACCTACCGCGACTACAACATCATCAACGAAGTGCGGAACGCATCGCAGGAGATCCGCCAGACGGGCGTGATGACCACCGCCGGGCTCGATTTCAAGATCGCCGAATGCCTGATGGCCACCGCGACGGCATCCTACACCGCCAACAACACCACCCAGGAAACATGGCATGGCGAAAACAGTTTCTACGCAGCCAGGCTGAGGCTTCCGGCGTCGGGCACGGGCGAAGACCGCAACGCCATGCCTTACGGCGGGGAACTGATGTACCAGAACACGGAACACTCGGCCTATACCGTACGGGCGCAGCTGAACTTCAGCCAGGCCCTCGACCACGCCAAACGCCACATGGTGACGGCATCGGCCGGCAGCGAGATCTCTTCGACCCAATATTACGGCCTGGAGCAGACCTACCGCGGCTACCTGAAGGAGCGCGGCAGGAAAATGGTGGCCGTAGACCCGGCGCTCTATCCGAAGTTCGCCGAATGGCAGAATACCGATGCCAGGGCGCTGGGCGTGTGGACCGACAAGCTGACCAACAAGGTGAGCGGCTACGCCACCGCATCCTATACCTACAACAACCTTTACTCGGTCAATGCGAATATGCGTTTCGACCTGTCGAACCACTTCGGCTCGCGGGCCAACGACAGGTTCACCCCCGTATGGTCCGTATCAGGACGATGGAACGCCAAGGAAGACCTGCTGCGCGACGTACGCGCGGTCAGCAGCCTGGACATCAAAGGCTCGTTCGGCTACCAGGGCAATATGCCCGACGATATCTCCTCGAAGATGATCCTGAAACGCAACAGCATCGACCCCGATTTCCAGGACGACGAATCGGAAGTGCTCACCTACGCCAATCCCGACCTGCGCTGGGAGCGCACGTCGAGCTACAACGTCACGCTCGATTTCGGCCTGCTGCGCAACCGCCTGGCCGGCAGCATATCCTAC
>JAVBNK010000063.1:0-9989 GCA_031551595.1 Rikenellaceae bacterium
GACCAAAGATTGCCCGGCAAAGCCGAACCGCTAAAAACGAGTAAGGCATACATAATCCCCGCATTTCGCAGAAATGCACAAGCCGGCGGCCCGACGCTTTGCGTCGCCCCCCCAGCCGCCGGCTTGAAAACAAATGTATGGGGGATAACCATAAGACCACCGCATCCGGACGTCCCCTCTTCCTGCAGTGGCGGACCCGAAAACGGCAGATAAACAAAACAATAACTGAAAATGCGATTGCACGGCAATCGCCAATTCCCGCGGCCCGCGCCTGACGGCGCGCCCCAGCAGCCGCGGAAAGTGATTCACAAAACAAAACAATTCCTGCCCGCTGTCGGCTCGCTGCCAGCGGAGGGTGAAAGGGAGCCGGGCCTTACATGGCTCAGCCCGCCAATCTCCCGAGTGCGGGAATACACCCGCCGGACTGAGAATGACATGGAACAGACACGAGCGACACACTATAAATGAAAAAATTCTGGAAAACAGCCGGTTCCGTGGCCGTATGGGTCGGGATCGCCGCCTACCTGGTGTGGGCGGCGCGGCAGTATGCCTCGCGCCAGAGGGACCTGCCCGCCGCGGGGGTCGAGGTGGTCGTCCGCGACAGCGCCCGCCTGGGGGTGATCACTCCCGGCATGGTCAAGGGTTGGATCGCGGCCGAAGAGCTCATCCCCCGCAACAGCGCCGCCCGCGAGGTCCAGGTCGAACGCATCCAGAAACTCGTCCGCTCGCGCGGCTTCGTTAAAACCGCCCGCACCTACATGGACATGGACGGCAAGGTGCACGTGAGCCTCCTGCAACGCCAGCCCATGATGCGGTTCAGCACCTCGTCCGGCTACAATTTCTACATTACCGAAGACCGCTGGGCGCTGCCCGCCCAACCCCATGCCGCGGTGTGGCTGCCGGTCGTCACGGGCAACTACGTCCCCCCGTTCCCGCGCAATTACGCAGGCCCCTTGGAAACGGATGAAAAAAAGTGGGACGAAAATTACCGTTTCTTGTATAATCTCATTAATTTTGTGGAATTCATACGCAACGACGCTTTCTGGAGCGCCTACACCGAGCAGATCCATGTGACCGTGCCGGATGGGGGCGGCCGGGAATTTCGTATTTATAACCCTCAGGTGGAAATAGTCCCGCGCGCAGGCAACCACATCGTCATGCTCGGGGAACTGGACGGTTACCAGGAAAAACTGGATAAGTTGCTCACCTTCTACCGCAACGGGCTGGCATACGAAGGTTGGGACGCGTACGGATATATCAATTTGAGATACAGAAACCAGATAGTCTGCACAAAATAATGGAAAAGAAAAACTATACGGTAGCCATCGACCTGGGGAGTAACAACGTGGTGGTGATCGTCGGAAGCCGCGCCGAAAACGGCCGTGTGCATATCGACGACGTGGCTGTGCGCGAGGTCGAAGGCGTCGTAAAAGGCGAGATCAAAAACATCGAGCAGGTCGCCAAAAGCATCAAGGAGGCCGTCGCCGAAATCGAGGAGCGCCTCGGCATCCGGATCGCCGAAGCCGTCACCGGCATCTCGGGCCAGCATATCAAATGCGCCCGCAACTCGTGCTATATCTACGTGGGGCGCGACGGAGAGATCCGCGAGGACGACGTGCAGAAACTGCGCGACAACATGCGCAACGTGCAGGCCCCCACGGGAGAAACGATCCTCGACTTCATCCCCCTGAGCTACCTGGTGGACGACCGCGAGGAGGTCACCCATCCCGTCGGGATGTTCGGGCAGAAACTGGAAGCCACCTTCAACTTCATCATCGGCGAGGAGAATACCATCTCGCGGATGCCCAAGGCGCTCGCGAAGTTAGATATACGGCAGTCGAAACTGATGATCAACCCGCTGGTGACGGCCGAGGCCGTGGTGCTGCCCGACGAGCGGGACATGGGCGTGGCGGTGGTCGATATGGGCGCCGGGACGACCGACGTATGCATCTACCACGACAACGTGGCGCGACATATCGGCATTATCCCCATCGGCGCCGACGCGATCAACAAGGATATCCGCGCATACGGCATCCTGGAACGCTACGTCGAGGACCTGAAGGTCAAATACGGCAGCGCCAATCCCGAAACGGCCAGCCAGGACAAACTGATCAAGGTTCCGGGCCGCACGCCGCGCGAACCGAAGGAAATATCGTTCTACAACCTCTCGACGATCATCGAGGCACGCCTGAAAGATATCTTCGACTATGTGGCGGAGGAGATCCGGCGGTCGGGCTTCGAAGGGCGGCTGGACGCAGGGCTGGTGCTGACGGGCGGCTGCGCCCAACTGAAGGACATCGACGTGATGGCGAAGGCTTACACGGGGATGGACGTGCGGATCGCGGGCGCCGAGTTGCATGTGGACGACGAATCGGCAGAAAAGGCTGTGGACACGCGGCTTTCCACCGCCATCGGATTATTGCTCAAGGCGATGGATGCGGGCATGACCTCCCAGGTGGAAACGGGACGCAAACCTGTGGCCCAGGCCGCGCCCCGGCCTGCCGCTCCGCAACGTCCGGAGCCGGTACGCCAAGCCGACCCCAGGCCCGAGCCCAAACCGGTCCGCAAGCCCGATCCGCTGGAAGACGACACGTTCGGCGAAGAGGATTTCGGGGAGGACGGAACGCCGCACGAACCCCGCGAAAACCCGCTCAAGAAACTTTGGGGCAAGTTGACCAAGCAATTCGATGTCATCGACGATGAGTTCTAAGGAAACGGCCTGAATTTGTCAACGAAGTTATTTTTATCGTTATTTCCCGAGTATTTTACACTGTAAAATAAGGCGGATAGCGGTTCCTATTTAACGGATCTTACAGTGGAAAAGCACGAGACAGGACAAAAAAGAACAAGAATAATTCATTCAGACAGTTTCCGACAATGGTTGCGGGAGAATTGATAGATTTCGGGTTTGAAGCGGCTACGCCGTCGATCATCATGGTCGCGGGCGTGGGCGGCGGCGGCAGCAATGCCGTCAACCATATGTACGAGCTGGGGATCGCCCAGGTGACGTTCATGATCTGCAACACCGACAAGCAGGCCCTGAGCCACAGCCCGGTGCCGATCAAAGTGAAGTTGGGCGAACAGGTCACCGAAGGCCTCGGCGCAGGCAACAACCCCCAGCGCGGACGCGAAGCGGCGATGGAGTCCATCGACCAGATCACCGACATCTTCAACGCCGAGGACACGCGCATGGTGTTCATCACGGCCGGGATGGGCGGCGGTACGGGCACGGGCGCGGCACCGGTGATCGCCAAGGCGGCCCGCGATATGGGCATCCTCACGGTGGGGATCGTCACCCTGCCGTTCGTGGCCGAAGGCAAAGTGCGTGCGCAACATGCCGCCGAGGGGCTGGCCGAACTGCGCAAGCACGTCGACGCGCTGCTGGTCGTAAACAACGAGAATATCCAGGAAATATATGGCAAACTGCCCATCACCGAAGCGTTCCACAAGGCGGACGACATCCTGGCCACGGCGGCCAAAGGTATCGCCGAGGTGATCACCCGCGAAGGGGTGATCAACGTCGACTTTGCCGACGTGAGCGCGGTGATGCGCGGCAGCGGGATCGCCCTGATGGGCTCGGGACGCGCCTCGGGCGACGACCGCGCCAAAAAGGTGGCCGACCTGTCGCTCTCCTCGCCGCTGCTGAACCACAACAACATCAACGGCGCGCGCAACATCCTGCTCAACATTTCGTGGGGCGAAAACGAGATCACGATGGCCGAAGTGTACGGCATCGTGAAGTCCATCCAGGAGCAGGCCGGCTCGGAGAATGACGCCAACATCATCTGGGGCGCAGGTCCCGACCCGTCGCTGGGCGAGGATATCGAGGTGACGATCATCGCCACCGGCTTTGAAATAGCGGACAATTTCGGGCTTAAACCCCCGAAAGGAGGCCGCCCGTTCACCCCGCCCACACCGCCGGATCCGGCGGTGCGTCCGCCGCTGGGGCAGCCGCATCCTTCTCCGCTGCCCCAACCCGGTGCGTTCCGCCGTCCGCAGCAGCCCGCCCCGAAGCAGGAACAGGGTTTCGGCGGTATCGCGACGCAAAACCGGGTGATCGAAGTGCAGGAAAACAAAACGTACGACAATCTCGACCAGATCGTCAACGAGCCTGCATTCAAGCGCCGTAAGGTGAAATTTATTATGGACGGGGCTTTGCCGGGCACGAAAAGTGCATCGCACACGGTGATCAGGGAGGAGTCCGCCGACCAGGCCAAACCGGTCGAAGGCTCGCTGTTCGATTAACGCCGCCCGGGAGGGCCGGGCTACTCCTGCAAGGGAGAATTTGGCGGCCTGAACCGCCGCTGCGGCAAGAGCGGAGGACGCCTGCGGGCCCTGCCGGATCGCGGGGAGAAAAAGCAATGCAACGCATTGCCAGCAGGTTAAGGTCCGGCAAGTGATTTCACCCCGGCCCCTTGCCGTGCGACTGCGAAGCAACCGTCACTTTTCGCGGCCCGGCGATAAGGTCGCCGCCTCCGCAGCCACGGAAAGCCATATAAAATGAACGGCGCGGAGGGAACGTAATAAAGAACTCCGCGGTAAGTTCCGGGGTATTGCAAAGGTGCGGTTGCCTGCGATTTGCGGCTCGCGCCAAAGGCCCCCCGCCGCAGGATGTGAACAGCGGCAACGCCGCAACCCCGGCGATGCGGGCGAGGGTGGAACCGGGTCGACCTGGGTTATGCCCGGCCGCGAGCAGGAAACCCATGCGATGCACGGGTAACTGGTGTGGCGGGAAAATAAAGAACCCCGCAGCAACCGACGCTGCGAGCGAGGGCAGAGGTCGCTTGCGAACTATGCCGGGCCGCGGGGAGGAAACCCATGCATAGCATGGGTAACTGAAGCTACAGTGTATTGTAAAGGCTGCGATTGCCTGGGGCAATCGCCATCTCCCGCGGCCCGAAATCTCCGATTCCGACCCCCGCAGCCGCCGATGACGCCACGAGGAGCCCAGCAACCGGCGCTGCGGGCGAGGGCAGAACCGAGCTTACTTGAGTTATGCCGGGCCGCGAGGAGGAAACCCATGCATAGCATGGGTAACCAAACCGGCGGGGTATTGAACCCGTAGAGATTAAACCTTTAAAGATTTAAAAACAGAACATTGGCCATTCCCTTAGCCATCATAGAATTTTTGCCGTTCGAGCCTTACCTGTTGGGGCTGTTCGCAGTCATTATGGTGCTGCTGTTCATGTCGGCTATGATGTCCGGATCGGAAACGGCCCTGTTCTCGCTCTCGCCCGCCAATCTCAAAACCATCCGCACGCAGCACTCGCGCAACGACCAGGCCATCCTCAAACTGCTCTCGATGCAGGACTACATGCTGGCCACGATCCTGATCGTGAACAACCTGGTCAATATCCTGATCATCCTGCTGTCGAACACGGCCATCAACAAGATGATGGCCTTCGGGTCGACCGTGTGGGAATTCGTCATCAAGACCGTCGTAGTCACGTTCCTGCTGTTGCTTTTCGGCGAGATCATGCCCAAGATCTATGCGGCCTACAATCCGCTGGGGATGGCGCGGCTGGTGTCGGTGCCGCTGCTGGGGCTGAAGAGCGTGTTCAAGCCGTTCTCCTACGCGCTGATCCACAGCGGCAGCCTGATCAGCAACGCCCTCTCGCGCAAACGCAGCGGAGTGTCGATGGACGAGCTGTCGAACGCCATCGGGATGACCCACGACCAGACGGACGAAGAAAAACAGATGCTCTCGGGCATCGTCAGTTTCGTCAATACGGACGTGGAACAGGTGATGAAACCGCGCGTGGATATGGTGGCGCTGGAGATGGGCGACGACTACGAACGGGTACGGAAGGTGATCATCGGGTCGGGATTCTCGCGTATCCCGGTCTACGAGGAGAGTATCGACAACATCCGCGGGCTGCTCTATGTCAAGGACCTGATCAACCATATCGACAAGGATGCGGATTTCCGCTGGCAGGAGTTGTTGCGCAAGCCCTACTTCGTGCCCGGGCATAAGAAGATCAACGACCTGCTGGAAGAATTCCGGGCGGAAAAAGTGCATGTGGCGATCGTCGTCGACGAATACGGCTCGACCGTAGGGCTGGTGTCGCTGGAGGATATCCTCGAAGAGATCGTGGGCGAAATATCGGACGAGTCGGACCGCCAGCAGATCGCCGGATACGAGCGCATCGACGAACATACCTATGTCTTCGAAGGCAAAACCCACGTGAACGACCTGGTCAAGGCGCTGGGATTGGAAGAGGGGGCTTTCGACGATGCGCGGGGCGATTCGGAAACCATCGCCGGGCTGCTTCTGGAGGCCAAGCGCGACTTCCTGCGCCAGGGGGAAACGATCACCATCCACGGCATACGCTTCACCGTCCGCTCGATCGAAGGGCGGCGCATCGACAAGGTGAAGGTCAACACGAAACCCGCCTGACCCCAGCCCCCTTATGCCCGCAGTCCTGAAAAAAGAGTTGCCCGGCGGGTGGTTCGTCCTGTGGCGCATCACCGAAACGGAAAGCGAATTGGCGCGCAGGGTCACACCCGCCGACCTGCACGACTGCGCCACGATCGCCAGTCCGCAGCGGCGGATGCAACGCATGGCATGGCGTGCGGCGCTGCGCGGGCAGATGCCCGATGCCCGGGTCGCCTACGGGCTCACCGGTGCGCCCGTGACCGGGGAGGGCTTTCTCGGCGTGTCCCATTGCCGGGGTTACGCGGCGGTGATGTGGTGCGACAGGCCGTGCGCCATCGACATTGAGCAGGCTTCGCGCGATTTCTCCCGCGCCTCATCGCGCTATATCTCCCCTGCGGAAGCCGCCCTCCCGGCCGCCGGCGAACCGGTCTTCATGGCCGCCCTATGGTGTGCCAAGGAGGCGCTTTATAAACTCTCCGGGCGGCGCGAACTCGATTTCCGGGACGACATACGCATCACAGCTGCCGATCCCGGCGCCGGACGGCTGTCGGGACGCATCGCGGACGGCCCGGAAACGCCGCTACGGATGTTCACGCACGATGATATCCTTGTGGTCTATACGGATCAGGCACCGCTTTTGCGGTAGCTCCACACCGCCCAGACGTTGAACAGCAGGGCGAATCCGCACAGGGCGGCAAGCTCGGGAAGCAGGTCGGCCACGGCGCTGCCCTTGATGTAGACCGCACGCATCACGGCGATGAAATAGGTGAGCGGATTGGCCTGTGCGATCATCTGGGCCCATTCCGGCATTCCCTCGATCGGGGTGAACAGGCCGCTCATCATCAGGAAGACGATCACGAAGAAGAACATCAGGAACATGGCCTGCTGCATGGTTCCCGAATTGTTCGAGATCAGCACCCCCAGGCCCGACATCACCAGCAGGAACGCCATCGTGAAGAGCATGATGGTCCACATGCTGCCCACGGGCAGGAAGCCGTAGACGATCCAGGCCATCGGCACGCACACGAAAAGCACGACGAACCCCACGATCCAGTAGGGGATCAGTTTGCCCAGGATGAAGGTAAATTTGCTGACCGGCGTGACGTTGATCTGCTCGATGGTGCCCAGTTCCTTCTCGCTGACGATGTTGAGTGCGGGTAGAAAACCGCACAGCATCGTCAGCAGCATCACCATCAGCGCCGGGACCATGAACAGTTTGTAGTCCATGTGGGGATTGAACAGGCCCTGCACATGCACCCCGAACGAAGGCTGCGGCTGTGCGGGCCCCTGCACAGCCAGGGAGGCGTATTGTTGCCGCAGCTCGGACGAAAACTCCTCCAGGATCGCCGACATATAGCTGACCGACAGTGCGCCTTTGGTGCCGTTGACGCTGTTGGCGGCGATCAGCACCTGGGGACGCATACCGCGCATCAGGTCGGCCTCGAAGCCGGGCGGGATCTCCACGATCATGTCCGCATCGCCCCGCTCGATGCTCCGCATGGCCTGGCCGTAGTCGGGAGCGATATCCGCCAGGCGGAAATAGTCCGACGCGACCATTTTATCGGTCAGCCGCATCGAAAGCGTACTGTGGTCGCCGTCGGCGATGCTGACATTGACGTTACGGATCTCCAGGTTGGCCGCCCATGGCATGATCAGGATCATCAGGCACGGGAAAATCACGATCAGGCGCGGGATCATCGGATTGCGCACCATCTGCTTGAACTCTTTCTCAATGAGGTAGCGCAGGGTCATTCGAGCCGAAGTTTGAATTTTTTGAGGCTGAAGCCTATCAGGAATACGGCCATGCCGGCCAGGATGCCCATTTCACGCAGGATGCCGCCCATGCCCAGGCCCTCGATCATCACTTTGCGCACGGCCATGATGTACCATTTCGCCGGGATGATGTTCGACAGCCCCTGAAGGACCTTCGGCATGCTCTCGATGGGGAAGACCAACCCCGAAAGCATCATCGTGGGCATCATCAGCACCATGCCCGAGAGCAGCATCGCCACGATCTGCGTGCGTGCCAGGGTCGAGATGAGCAGCCCGAGCGACAGCGACACCAGGATGAAAACCAGCGACAGCAACGCCAGTATCCCCAGGTTGCCCACCACGGGTACCCCCAGCACGAAGATCGCCAACAGCAGGATGGTCGTGAGGTTGACGCACGAAACGGCCATATAGGGTACGGCCTTGGCCAGGATGATCATCATCGGCCGCACGGGCGAGCACAGCAGCACTTCGATGGTGCCCATCTCCTTCTCGCGCACGATAGAGATCGAGGTCATCATCGCGCAGATCAGCATCAGGATCAGCCCCATCACGCCCGGCACGAAATTATAGGCCGATTTCATCGCCGGGTTATACAGCATCTTTACCGAAGGTTCGATCCGCATGGGGATGTCCGCCGGGCCGCGCCGGCCCAGGGCGTAGTCGCGCAGGATGTTGACCGCATAGGACGTGAAAAGCGAGGCCTGGTTGGGGTCGCTGCCGTCGGCCAGGATCTGCACCCCGGCCTCGCCCGTCGAAACCATATTCCCGGCAAACCCGGGGCTGAACACCACCGCCATGCGGATCTTGCCGCGGCGGAACAGCTCGTCGGTCCGGGCGGGAGTCTGCACGTGGTGGGTGACCGTGAAATATTCGCTCGCTTCGAGGCTGCGGACGATCTCGCGGGTGATGTCGTCCTGCGAAGCGTCGACCACCGCCACCCGCACGTCATGCACTTCGGTTGTCAGCGCGAACCCGAACAGGATGATCTGTATAATGGGAATGACCAACAGGATCAGCATCGTCCGCGGATCGCGGAAGATGTGGCGGAACTCTTTGCCTACGAAGGTCAGGAATCGCATCTGCAGTCGGTTATATCAACGCGTGTCCCGGGGAGGAAAGTGGATTTCATAAACGAAACGCATCTTATGCCCGCACCGGTCCGGGCCTGCCGGAACTCCGGCCCCGCGACGACAAAGATAAAAATTTTGACGCACCTTTCACATGAAATCGGGTATAATGGACAAAAGTGGCTGGCGGAATGGCTGTAAATTTCCAATTGTGATCGAATGACATACAAAATAGATGAAGTCAAGTTCATCCAGGTCGATAAGACATCCTTAAAACTTAGCGCAAAACCTACTCCGGGCACCGTGGGTGGGCGCAGGGCAGGTTTCACGAGAACCAAAGGTCCAACCTCTTTTGTCCACATTGCCTGAAATCGCCAAAACAAAAGAAGCCTCCTTCTCAGGAAGCTTCTCGATGGATGCGCAACCGATTAATTCGCGGGCGCCTGCGGCTGCTTGGGTTTGGCGTTTTCGGGAATGCCCAACGCTTTTTTCACCATCGGCAGGATGTTGACCACCTGCACTTCGTCGACATAGACCGTCGAGGCGGCCGACGAGTCGAACACGATCAGGTAGCCCCCGTCTTTGCTCACCTTCTGGATCGCTTCACGCGCACGGGCGATCACCGGAGCCATCAACTCACCCTGTTTTTCCGCCATGTCCTCCTGGGCGGTTTCCTGGAATTCCAGGAACCGGGTCCTCAGGTCGTTCAACTCTTTCTCCTTGAGCTGGCGCACCGAAGTGGTCATGCTTTCGCCCTTGGCGCTGAAATCTTC
>JAVBNK010000176.1:0-12270 GCA_031551595.1 Rikenellaceae bacterium
GCTTTCTGTTTTTCGATAGCCTTCAGGCCGCCGCCGTGGTAGAGTTTTTCCTTACGGAGCTGAAGGTCGATCAATTTCTGGTCTTCTGCCATAATGATATCATTAAATGATTAGGAACCTGTTCATTGCCTCTTATCCTGCAAGTGACCGGCGAGGCTTTGGTCCGGCAAGTTTACGAAAAAAAAAGCAAAAAAGCGCATCTTTCCTCCCCGGCGCCCCCGGATCAGGATATAATCGTCTTATATACAAACAGATCACCGGGTAGTAATTCCGCCTGCGGCTCGCGGTCGAACAGCCCGAAGAGCGCCGATCCCGACCCCGACATCGAAGCATATACGGCCCCCGTCGCGTAAAGCGCCGCTTTCAGTTCGCCGAGCCGGGGATAAAGTGTGAAGATATGGTTTTCAAATGCATTATTAACGGTTTCGCGCCATGCGGCCAGGGGGGCGGCAAGGCGCTGCGCCAGGGGGGCGGCAGGCCTCCGCGGGACGATGCCGGCATAAGCCTCGGCGGTGCCGACCCCAAAAGGCGGCTTGACGACCAGCAGGTGCATCCCGGCCAGCCTCGGCCCGACAGAGCCGTCGGGCGTAAGGATCTCGCCGCGCCCCGAGGCGAAGGCCGGCCGCCCGGTAATGAAAAAAGGCACGTCGCTGCCCAGGCGGGCGGCAAGGGCTTCCATCCGCACCGCGTCCAGCCCTAATCCGAATACCGAATCCACGGCGCATAGGGTGGCTGCCGCATCGGCCGATCCGCCGCCCAGCCCGGCCCCGGAAGGTACGGCCTTGTGCAAATAGATATGGGCATGTCCCGCGCCGCATTCCTGCTGCATCAGCCGCAGGGCCTTCATGCAGAGGTTTTTCTCCGGCGGGCAGTCCACCGCGATCCCGAACGCGCTCAACCCGTCCTGCGCCGAGGGCAGCACCTCGACGGCGTCGCACAGCCCCGGCACGGGCAACATGAGGGTATCGATGTCGTGGTAGCCGTCGCTGCGGCGCGCCACCACATCCAAACCCAGGTTGATCTTGCAATCGGCGAATCGGATCATGCGTACAAAAGTAGTAATATTTTCGAAGGGCCGGCTGCCGTTCGTATTTGGTTTTGCTGTCGCAAGGCCGTCGGCCGCGGCCACCCGATGCGGAAGAATCATTTTTTTGCAAAGGTCCCGCATGGGACGCCCGGCGGCGGGGAGAGGCCCGCCGCTGGCCGCGACCCGGCGCGGCATGATATTTTGATGGAATAAATTTTAAACAGTTTCGTATCTTTGCCGGGTAAAAACGCACTATGGATTTTCGCACCGCCATACAGATACCGCCTCTTGCCGTCCGCATCGACCACTCCCGCAGCGGATTGATGCTCGGGTCGTGCTTTGCCGAAAACGTGGCGTCACGCATGGCGGCGGCAGGTTTCCGCGTCACGGCAAATCCTTTCGGGGTGCTCTTTAATCCCGCGAGTATCGCCCTCGGGATGGAATATCTCGCATCGGGCAGGAGGTTTACGCAGGCCGATCTCGATACGGACGGCGAGCTGTGGTTCAGTTTTGCCCACCACGGCAGTTTCGCATCGCCCGATCCGGCGCAGGCCCTCGAAGCAATGAACCGGGAGGCCGCACGGGGTGCGCAGGCTTTGATTGAAGCGGACTATGCGGTGCTGACCCTGGGCACGGCCTGGATTTACGAGCTTGCCGACGGGCGCGGCGTGGCGGCCAACTGCCACAGGCAACCCTCGCAATGTTTCATCCGCCGCCGGATGGAACTGGAGGAAGTGGTCAAGGTGTTGGAACATACCATAAAAAAATATCTGGCGGGAAAGCATGTGATCCTCACGGTCAGTCCCGTGCGCCACCTGAAGGACGGCCTGGCGGAGAATTCGCGCAGCAAGGCGATCCTGGTGGAAGGCTGCCACCGTGTGGCGGCTGCGTGCCCGGGGACGGAATATTTCCCCGCGTATGAGATCCTGACGGACGACCTGCGCGACTACCGTTTCTACGACCGCGACATGGTGCATCCTTCGGCGGTGGCGGTGGATTACGTGTGGGAGCGCTTTTGCGAGGCGGCGATGGACGGGCCTGCCCGCCGTTTGGCCGCACAGGCCGCGCAGTTGGCCGCCGCCGCATCGCATCGTCCGCTGCATCCCGGCACTCCGTCGGAAGAGCGTTTCCGGTCGTCGATGCTGGCCCGCGCGACCGGGTTGCAGGCTGCGCACCCCGAGGCGGACCTGGCCGGAATCATCAAACATTTCAGCCGGTGAAACAGATGTGCCGTACGTTCGTATGCCCGAAGTGCGGGGCCACGGTGCGCTTCCCGACCCCGTGGATGCTGGGCGTGGAGGTGGTGTTCCCGTGCCCGGAGTGCGGGTGCAGGTTCAGGACGGGCTACCGCATGGGCGCCCTGCTGTTCGCGCTGGCGCTGGTGCTGGCGCTGGCGACGGCCAACCTGGGGGTGTGGCTCTTCTCGTCCTACAGCCTGCCGCTGTTCGTGGCGCTGGTGGTGCCGCTGTGGCTGCTGTACGGCTTCTGGCTGCGCAGGGGGTATTTCCGCCGCAAGTGGCGCAAAAAAGAGAAAAAATAGATCGGATCGCCGTGCGACCCGCATTTTCCGCCCTCCCCCCGGGCCGCTTCGCGGCGACGGGAGGAAAATGGGAAAAAATTATGGTGTATACTCGCTCGAAATGATTACCTTTGTAGATTAAAGCATCTTTAGAAACAGTGAAACGTTCGGGATATATCCTTTTAATGTCGGCGCTCACCCTCCAGGCGGCCGTTGTGAACGCTGCGGGAGGCGGCAGGCCGCGGCTTGTGGTGCAGATCGTGGTCAGCCAGATGCGTTACGACTACCTCGAACGCTTCAAGGGTAATTTTTCGGAGGGAGGCTTCCGCCGTTTCATGGACAACGGCACGGTCTTCACCGACTGCCGTTACGACTATATGCTCACGGGCACCGAAGCCTCGCTGGCGACCATCACCACGGGGGCCATGCCTTCGACGCACGGCGTGACGGGGGGCAGTTGGGTCGATTTCCTGACCGGCCGGCAGATACAGCTGGCCGACGACCGCGAGGTGTGCGGCGTGGGGTGCAGCGACGGCGTGGGATGCCACTCGCCCCAGAACCTGACCGTACCCACGCTGGGCGACCGCCTGCTGGAAGAGTCGCCCCGCAGCCGGGTGGTGACCGTGGCCGCATCGGCCGCGTCGGCGGTGGTGATGGGCGGTTTCACGAAAGAGGTTTTCTGGTGCGACACCACGCGCGGCACCTGGATCAGCTCGACCCGCTACATGCAGCGCATCCCGCTCTGGGTCGAAAGCTACAACGAGGAGCGCCCGGCACATCGGTACGTGGACGAGCACTGGAAACTGTCCAAACACCGCGAGCAATACCTGAGCAACAACTATTCGGTCATCGAATTCGAGGACGACGGCCGCGCCAAACGTTCGGGCTCCGTGGCCGACCGCTACTTCGGGCGCAAGGGGCAGTTCTCGCGCGATTTCGCCCGCATCTACACCACCCCGGCCGGAAATACGCTGGTCAAGGAATTCGCCCGGCGGGCGATCGTCGACGCAGCCCTGGGCCGGGACGAATATCCCGACCTGCTGAACGTCTGCTTCGACTCGCCGCGCCTGGCGGGACGTATCTTCGGCCCCGAATCGATGGAGACCGAGGATATGTTCTACCGCTTGGACTCGGATATCGAAGACCTTGTCAATTTCATATACACGCAGTTACCGCCGGAGCAGGTGGTGATCGTGCTCACGTCGGACCACGGGACGAGCGACTCGTACGACCGCCTGGACGGTGCGCCGGGCGACCGCTTCAACGTGGCGCAGCTGCGCGTGATCATCAACGGCTTCATGAACGCCCAGTACGGCAGTGGCGACTGGGTGCTGGGCTACTGCGACCGCCAGCTTTACCTGAACCGCGACCTGATCTACCGCAACGGCCTGAGCCTGCGCGAAGTGCAGGACCGCGTGGCGGCCTACGTGCTGCAATTCCGCGGGGTGTCGCACGCCCTGACGGCCACGGCCCTGAGCAGCAGTTCGTTCGCTTCGGGCTACGGGCGGCTGATGCAGAACAGTTTTTACCCGCGCCGCTCAGGCGACGTGGTGATCAACCTGATGCCCGGCTGGATCGAGGAGCAGGAAGGCGTGCGCTCGATGTCGGGGTCGATGTACGATTACGACACCCATGTGCCGCTGATGGTGCTCGGGGGAGGCCTCACGGCCACGCGCATCCGTGCGCCCGCCGACCCGTCGCAGATCGCCCCCACCCTGGCACGCCTGATGCGCATAGACCGTCCTGTGGCCGCCACAGGCGACGAGATCACCGCCATTACAGACCAATTCCAAGATTAACGCGATTAACGCCATGCAGACAGATCCCCGCCAGGAAGCCATCATCGAAGAATTTTCGGTGTTCGACCAATGGCTCGACAAATATGAGTACCTGATCGGCCTGGGCAACGAGCTTGCCCCGATGGATGAGAAATATCGTACGGAAAGCTACCTGATCCGCGGCTGCCAGTCGCGGGTGTGGGTGGCTGCGGAGTTGCGCGAGGGACGGATGTACTTCACGGCCGACTCGGACGCCATCATCACCAAAGGCATCATCGCCCTGCTGATCCGCGTCCTGGACGGACGCACCCCGCAGGAGGTGGCCGATACCGACCTGTACTTCATAGACAAGATAGGGCTGAAAGAGAATTTGTCGCCCACGCGTGCCAACGGCCTGGTGTCGATGGTGCGCCAGATGAAACTCTACGCCCTGGCCTACGCTAACAAGAAGTGACATGAGCGCCACACCCGAAGAGATCCTGCGCATCGAGAAGGACATCATCGCCGCCCTGCGCAACATATACGACCCAGAGATCCCAGTCAACATCTATGACCTGGGGCTGATCTACGAGGTGGACGTCGAGCCCGATGGCGTGACGACCGTCCGCATGACGCTCACGGCGCCCAACTGCCCGATGGCCGACCAGTTGCTGGAACAGGTCAACACGGACGTGGCGAAGGTCGACGGTGTGAAGGAAGTGAATGTGGTGCTGACGTTCGACCCGCCCTGGGGCCGCGAGATGATCTCGGAGGAGGGGCTGCTGGAACTGGGGATGCTCTGAAAAGACAGGTATGATGCCCGCGGCGTATTCCGTGAATCGTCATTTCCAACGGCATTCCAGCCTTGCGCTGCAAGGCCGTCAACCCGCGGCCGGCGGACCGGGTCGTGACACCGATGCATAGCAACAGGATATAACTGCTCAACGGATTCGATGAACGAACAAGCCATACTGGAACTCAACCGCCTGCTGTGGGACAAAGGGCGCCTTGCGGACTACGCGGGCGACCCGGAGATCACGGTCGTACAACCGGGGTCGTACGATCCCGCCGCAGGGGTGTTCCGCAGTGCGGAAGTGATGGTCGGCGGATGCCTCTGCCGGGGGGCGGTGGTCTTCACCCTACCCGACGCGCCCCCGTGCTACTGCGGCGATGCCGTGCTCCAGGTGGTTTCGCGCCCTGCCGGCCGGGTCTGCCTGGACGGCGAACGCGAAGTTTACCAGGTAGTGGTCGCCCCGCCCCGGGACGTGTCGGATTATTATATGCGGATACGCTCGGGCAGCGGCGGCGATCCCGATTCGTTGTGCGGCGCATTACTCGCATCGTTCGACCCGGCGGTGAGGACTCATTTCCTGGACAGGCTTTTCCTCGACCGTGCGCGACGCAAGTGCGACGAGCTGGCGGCGCTGTGGAAAGAGGGCGGACGCGACTGGAATTACGTGCTTTACGCAGGATTGCTGGCCTCGATGGGCGGATCGCTGTATAAGCAGGCCTATAAGGAACTCGCCCGCAGGGTGCCTTACCTGGCCGTGGCCCGCGAGAAGAATTCGCGCGAAGCGGTGGAGGCATTGCTGATCGGCGGGGCGGGATTGCTCGAAAAGCGCGGCAACGACCCTTATACAGTCGCCCTGAAACGCCATTACGAGCACCTCTCCCACAAATACGCCATCGAACCGATGGCGGAAGGCGCGTGGAACCTGAGCGACCATGGCCGTTATACCTCCCCGGTGCTGCGACTGGTGCAGATCGCCGGTGTGCTGTGCACGCGCGAGTTTATTTTCGACAGCGTACGCGCCTGCCGCACCCCGCAGGACGTCTACGACCTTTTCCGCGCCGAAGTGCCCGACTACTGGATGGATCAGTTCGCTTCTCAGGGGCGCATAGGTAAGGAAAAGATGGACCTGATGGCGATCAACCTGGTGGTCCCCCTGCAACTGGCCTACGCGGACGAAACGCGCGACGAGGAGCTGCACGACGCGGCCCGCGGGCTGATCGACCGGATCGCCCCGGAATCCAACGCCAAATTGAGGGTATGGCGCCGCCGCGGGGTGCCGATGTCGAGCGCGTGCGATTCGCAGGCCCTGCTCGAACTGCATAACGAATACTGCCAGAAAACAAGATGCGCCGAATGTTCCCTCTGCCGCAGGCTGATCGGGGAGTTCTGCCATACCAAACCGTAAACAATAAAACAGACTATGGATATATTATCGAGAACCATCAAATTTTTCTTCGGGTCGAAGTCCGACAAGGACCGCAAGGAGATCGAACCCTATGTGTTGCGTATCAATGACGTCTATCCCCGGATAGAGGCCCTGTCGAACGACGACCTGCGTGCCCGCAGCGCGGCGTTGCGGGCCGCGATCGCGGAATATATCCGCACGGACGAGGAGCGTATCGTCGAACTGAAAGCCGATCTGGAGAACGCCGGCAAGACCCTGGCCCAGAAAGAGGCGATCTCGAAGGAGGTCGACGAGCTGGTGAAGGGGATCGACGCGAAGATCGAGGAGAAACTGGACGAGATCCTGCCCGAGGCGTTCGCCATCATGAAGGACACGGCCCGCCGCTTCACGCAGAACCAGACGATTCGCGTGAAAGCCACCGAATTCGACCGTAACCTGGCCGCATCGAAGGATTTCGTGACCATCGAAGGCGAATACGCCGTCTACAAGAATAGCTGGATGGCCGGGGGCAACCTCATTACGTGGGACATGATCCACTACGACTGCCAGCTCTTCGGCGGGGTGGTGCTGCACAAGGGCCGGATCGCCGAGATGGCCACGGGCGAGGGCAAGACGCTGGTGGCGACGCTGCCGGTATTTCTCAATGCGCTGGCCGGCAAAGGCGTGCACATGGTGACGGTGAACGACTACCTGGCCCGGAGGGACAGCGAGTGGATGGGCCCGATGTACCAGTTCCACGGCCTGTCGGTGGAGTGCATCGACCGCTACCAGCCCAACTCGGACGACCGCCGGATGGCTTACAACGCGGATATCACGTTCGGTACGAACAACGAGTACGGTTTCGATTACCTGCGCGACAACATGTCGATCCACCAGGCCGACCTGGTGCAGCGCAAGCACCATTTCGCGATCGTCGACGAGGTCGACTCGGTGCTGATCGACGACGCGCGGACGCCGCTCATCATTTCGGGCCCCGTGCCCAAAGGCGACGACCAGATGTTCGAGCAGTACCGCACCCCGATCGAGCAGCTCTTTAACCAGCAGCGCGCCCTGGTGACGCAACTGCTGGCCGATGCGCGTAAGATGATCTCGGAAGGGAAGAACGAGGAGGGCGGCGTGCTGCTGTACCGCGCCCACAAGGGACTCCCGAAATATAAGCCCCTGATCAAATACCTCTCGGAGCAGGGCGTCAAGGCGCTGATGCAGAAGACCGAGAACATCTACATGCAGGACAACAACCGCCGTATGCCCGAGATCACGGACGACCTCTACTTCGTGATCGACGAGAAGCTCAACTCGGTCGAGCTGATGGACAAGGGCCACGAATGGCTGTCCAGGTCGTTCGGTGAGGACGGGTTCTTCGTGCTGCCGGACATGGGCAACCTGATGGCCGAGCTGGAACGCAGTGGTTTCTCGGCCGAGGAAAAGATGATGAAGCGTGACGAGGCGATCAACGACTATTCGGTCAAAACGGAGCGCGTGCATACCGTCAACCAACTGTTGAAGGCCTACAGCATGTTCGAAAAGGACGTGGAGTATGTGGTTATGGACAACAAGGTGAAGATCGTCGACGAGCAGACGGGCCGTATCCTCGAAGGCCGCCGCTACTCGGACGGGCTGCACCAGGCGATCGAGGCCAAGGAGCGCGTGAAGGTCGAGGCCGCCACGCAGACCTTCGCCACCGTGACGCTGCAGAACTATTTCCGCATGTACCACAAGCTGGGCGGCATGACCGGTACGGCCGAAACCGAAGCCAGCGAGTTCTGGACGATCTACAAACTGGACGTAGTGGCGATCCCGACGAACCGCCCGGTGATCCGCGACGACCGCCAGGATTTGATCTATAAGACCAAACGCGAGAAATACAACGCCGTGATCGAGGAGATCGTACGGTTGGTGGACCAGGGCCGTCCGGTGCTGGTGGGTACGACCTCGGTGGAAATTTCGGAGTTGTTGAGCCGTATGCTCAAACTCAAGGGCATCAAACATAACGTACTGAACGCCAAGCAGCACCAGTCGGAGGCCATGATCGTGGCCGAGGCCGGGCGCAGCGGGCAGGTGACTATCGCCACGAACATGGCCGGCCGCGGTACCGACATCAAGCTTTCGCCCGAGGTGAAACTCGCGGGCGGTCTGGCGATCATCGGTACCGAGCGCCACGAGTCGCGCCGTGTGGACCGCCAGTTGCGCGGACGCGCCGGACGCCAGGGCGACCCCGGTTCGTCGCAGTTCTTCGTGTCGCTGGAGGACGATCTGATGCGCCTGTTCGGTACGGAGCGCATCGCGGGCCTGATGGACCGCATGGGCCTCAAGGAAGGCGAGGTGATCCAGGCCGGGATGATGACCAAGGCCATCGAACGCGCCCAGAAGAAGGTCGAGGAGAACAACTTCGGCATCCGTAAGCGCCTGCTGGACTACGACGACGTGATGAACGTGCAGCGCGAGGTGATCTACACCCGCCGCCGCCACGCGCTGTCGGGCGAACGGGTGGAGATCGACCTGAACAACACGATGATGGACTTCGCAGAAACGTTCGTCGAGCACAACCACGGCGCGGATTACGAGGAATTCCGTTTCGAACTGATCCGCCAGGTGGCCGTCGAGCCCACGGTGGACCAGGAGCGTTATCCCGATATGTCGAAACACGAGTTGGTGGAGCACCTGGCCAAGGATATGTACGATACGTACGTGCGCCGTTCGCAGGCCGTGGCCGCCACCGCCATGCCGGTCATCCGGGGCGTTTACGAAAAGCAGGGCGAGATGTACGAGAATATCTACGTGCCGGTGACGGACGGCCTGAAGGGTTTCAACGTGCCGGTAGAGCTGAAGAAATGCCATGAGGGCGGCTGTGCCGAGATCTATAAGGTATTTACCAAGGTAGTGATGCTCACCACGATCGACGACGCATGGCGGGAGCACCTGCGCGAGATGGACGAATTGCGCCAGAGCGTGCAGAACGCCACCTACGAACAGAAAGACCCGCTGCTGATCTATAAATTCGAATCGTACGAACTGTTCAGCAAGATGCTGGACAAGATCAACCGCGAGGTGCTTTCGATCCTCGACAAGGGTTACATCCCGGTGCGCGACAACTCCGAGGAGCGGATGCAGCAGCAGCGCCAGGAGCGTGCGAAGGTCGATATGGCCCGCCTGCAGGCTTCGCGCAACGAGGCGGCGATGAACGCAGGCGCCGCCGACCGCGGCAAGCCCGCGCCTGTCCACGTGGAGAAGAAGGTGGGCCGCAACGACCCCTGCCCCTGCGGATCGGGCAAGAAATACAAGCAGTGCCACGGCAGGTAGGGGCTGTGCTGCCCGCCGGGTTGTGCGCATAACACGCTTTTTTCGCCTATCCTTCGGGGGTTGAGTGCTCACATACTTTTTGTATGCTGCGCGTCAACCCCCGAAACGGTAGACAAAACCCGATGCACTCTGCGCACAACGGGAGTTTTCAGTGGAATTAATAAACAACCCCGCAGCAACCGACGCTGCGGGCGAGGGCAGAGGCCGCTTGCGAATTATGCCGGGCTGCGAGGAGGAAACCCATGTGCAGCGTAGGCAACCGAAACTACGGGTATTCAAAAGCGCAGTTGCCTGCGGCAACTGCAACATCCCGCGGTCCGCGTCCCCGCAGCCGCGGGATGCAGATGCAAAACGCAGTAAACTGCGGGGAATTTAAATATTTTAATAATATATGACCATGACCAGGGAAAAGATGTGGAAGGTGATCTGCGCGGTGCGTGAAAAATCGCCTTTGGTGCTGAGTATTACGAATTTCGTAGTGATGAACAATACGGCCAACGCCCTGCTGGCCTCGGGTGCGTCGCCCATTATGGCCCATGCCAGCGATGAGATCGAGGATATGGTGGCATTGTGCGCCGCGACGGTCATCAATATCGGCACGCTCGACCGCCAGTTCGTCGAATCGATGAAACTGGCGTTGCACAAGGCCGGCCACCTGGGCAAACCGAGCGTACTGGATCCGGTGGGCGCAGGGGCTACGGCCTACCGCAACCGGGTAGTGGACGAGCTGTTGCAGATCGCCGTGCCGACTTTCATCCGCGGCAACGCAGGTGAGATCATGAGCGTCGCAGGGCTGGCCGTGCAGAGTAAAGGGGTTGATTCGACGGCCAGTTCGCACGACAGCCTCGAAGCGGGCGTACGGTTGGCCAAAGAGTTGGGTACGATCGTGAGCATCAGCGGCGAAACGGACTATATCACGGACGGGGTGAAGGTGGCGCGGGTGCAGAACGGCGACGCGATGATGCCCTACGTAACGGGGCTGGGATGCACGGCGTCGGTGCTGCTGGGGGCGTTTGCCGCCGTGGAGCCCGACCGGATGCTGGCTGCGGCGTCGGCCGCGGCCTATCTGGCGGTGTGCGGCGAGATGGCGGCCGACGAATCGATGGGCCCGGGAACGCTGCAACTGACGCTGCTCGACGTGATGCACACCCTGCGCGAGCGCCAATTTATGGACCGCGTGCATTTCGACGTGGCGAAGGCATGACGCTCTACCTGGTCACCGATCGCGGTATGCTGGGTGGCAAGGAATTGCTGCGGACCGTCGGGGAAGCGGTATGCGGCGGCGTAGGCATGGTGCAGTTGCGTGAGAAGGATTGCCCGACCCGCGAATTCGTGGCGTTGGCGCGCGCCGTGAAAGGCGTGCTACAACCTTATGGCGTGCCGTTGCTCGTCAACGACCGCGTGGATGTGGCCCTGGCGGCGGGTGCGGACGGCGTGCACGTCGGACAGGAAGATATGAGCGTGGCGGACGTGCGGCGGCAGATGCCCGGCGGCATCGTGGGGCTGTCGGTCGAGAGCCGCACACAACTGTTGTCGGCCAACGACCTGGATATAGACTACGTGGCGTTAAGCCCCGTGTTTTCGACCCCGACGAAGGAAAATACCGTAACCGAATGGGGCCTGGAGGGGATCGCGTATGCGAAAAGCGTGTCGCACCATCCGGTGGCGGTGATCGGAGGCATCAACGGCTCGAATGTGGCGGCGATGGCCGGAGCGGATTACGTGTGCGTGGTGTCGGCGATCTGCGCGTCGGCCGATCCCCGGCAGGCGGCGGCGGAACTCAAAAAAATAATCGATGGCAAGGAAAAAAGATAGGACGCTGCCCCTCATCGAGGGTCTGGAAATCACGGCGATAGCTGCCGAGGGCAAGGCGCTGGGGCATTACGGGGGCCAGGTGGTGTTCGTGCCGCTGGCCGTGCCGGGCGATGTGGCCGACGTGCAGGTATTCTCGAAGAAACGGCGCTTCATGGAGGGCAATATCGTGCGCTTCGTGCGGCGGTCGGAGATGCGCACAGAACCCGTGTGCGAACATTTCGGGGTGTGCGGAGGCTGCAAATGGCAGCATCTGCCCTACTCCGAACAATTGAAATATAAACAGCAGCAGGTCGCCGACCAGCTCACCCGCATCGGCAAGGTCGAATTGCCCGCGATCAGTCCGATCCTGGGGTCGGCCCAAACCGAATTTTACCGCAACAAACTGGAATTCACCTTTGCCGACCGGCGCTGGATGACCCGCGAGGAGATTGCCGCCGGGGACAGGAACACGCCCGGCGGAGCGTTGGGCTTCCACATTCCGGGAATGTTCGACAAGGTGCTGGACATCCGCAAATGCTGGTTGCAACCCGAGCCCTCGAATGCGATAAGGCTCTCCGTAAAAGCGTTTTGCGAAGCGCAGGGCTACACCTTCCATAATGCCCGCACCCACACGGGGTTGATGCGGGGTATCGTCATCCGCACGGCATCGACGGG
>JAVBNK010000023.1:0-4562 GCA_031551595.1 Rikenellaceae bacterium
GCCAGGTCTTTCGACAGGTGGTAGCCCTGCTCCGGCAGATAGGGTTGTTCGATAGTGTGGTTGTCTTCGGTCAGCGCCGGATACCACTGGTTGCTTTCGGCGCCGACGAATCCATAGAAACGGTCGAAGCCTAACGCCAACGGCCAGTCTTTTTTGGACGAACCCATGCCGAAAGCGTCTACGGGGACATTGTGGTTTTTGCCGATCCAGAAGGTCGACCATCCGGCGTCGCGCAAAACGGTGGCGATCGATGCGTTCGATTCGGGGATATGGCCGCTGTAGCCGGGGAAGCCTGTCGCCGACTCGGAGATACTTCCGTAGCCGTTCTGGTGGTGGTTGCGCCCGGTCAGCATACAGGAGCGCGTGGGCGACGACACCGATGTGGTGTGCCACTGCGTGTACGTGATCCCCCTGGCCGCCAGACGGTCGAGGGTCGGCATATTGACCGCCCCGCCATACGTAGACCAGGTCGCCTGGCCCGTATCGTCGTACAGGATCACCAGCACGTTGGGCGCATCCTTCGGCGCTTTGGGATAAAGGAATGCGTTCCAATCCGGCTTCGAGTTCCGGATGTCGAGTTCGATCGTCCCCTGGAATTTCCCGCTGTTTTCCTGGGCCACGGCCTGCTGACTGCATAAACCGACGGAGCACAAGGCCGTTGTGGCCAATAGCGCCGTGTTTTGATGCGATTTGACGAAATGTTTTTTCATAATATTGGATTTTAGCGAAATGGAATATCGTCAGGCGAATAAAATCCGGCGGCTCGTCCCGTGTCGTTCGACGTCCGCGTAACCGGCCGGGCCGACTCTCACGGCATACAATAATCATTCCTAAAGATTTTTCAATGGCCCATCATTCGACTTTCAGGGTTTCGTACAGCCGCGCAGCATCGTGTATATCCATGAAGGAAACGCCGATTTCCATGCTTTTCCACGTGCCGGAAAAAATACTACCTTTGTCCGGGAGAAACACGGGCAAAGTTTGCTGCAAGCAGGGGCTTCCCTGCCTTCCGGGGCGATCGGGCGTTTCCGGGCCGTTTCCGAAAGCGGATACGGGTGCCGTACGCTGTCCGGAGTCGGCTTCCGGCCTGTTCGGAAGTCTGTAATTTCCAGTTTGCCAATGCGTTCGCCAATGATTTTCTTTTACGGGAAAAAGCAGGTATACATCTAAAGTGAACAAGACATGGAGATAACTTCATTATCGCCGGCGCAGGCGATGCGCGACCGCAGGGTATGGTTGTGGACGACGGTTTTTGTGGCGGGGAACCTGCTTTTCCCGCAGGTATGCCACCTGTTTCCGACGGGAGGCAAAGCGATGCTGCCCATCATGCTGTTTACGCTGGTGGCGTCGGTACGTTTCGGGTTGTGGTGCGGACTGGCCACAGCAGTGCTCTCGCCCCTGGCCAGCGTACTGATATTCGGTGTGCCGGCCGGCGCGATCCTTACCGCAGTGGCGGTCAAATCGGTCGTCATAGCGCTCGCATTCGGCCTGTGGCGGCAGTATAAGGGCGGTTTTTCGATCGCCGCGCTCGTGTCGCTGGTGATCGGGGTGCAGCTCGTCTGTTTCGTGTTCGAAGGGGCGGCGCTGTTCGGATTCGCCGCCTCATGGAGCGACCTGCTGGTCAGCTGGCCCGGTATGTCGCTGCAACTTATCGCGGGCATGATCGCCGGCCGCAGGCAATAAACAAACCATCTTAATTAACGCGAGTTGCTTAAGCGCAACTCGTCCTGCCTTTGGGCCAATGGCCTGAAAGGCCGATTTGCAAGCCCGCCCCTTGGGAGGGGCGGGTAGGGGTGTGTTTTCAGTGGCAATGCGGCTTCGACGGAAGCCGTTCACGCGAGTCGTGCTTAAGGACTCGCGAAATCTGATGCCGGAAAACAATGACATAACACGACTCCTTAAGCGCAACTCACGTTAATCTCTACGGGTTGAATTCCCCGCCGGTTTGGTTACCCATGCGATGCATGGGTTTCCTCCTCGCGGCCCGGCACAACTCAAGTAAACCTGGTTCTGCCCTCGCCCGCAGCGTCGGTTGCTGCGGGGTTCTTTATTTATTTGAGTAACTCGTCCAGCGGGGGCATGTCTTTGACTTCGTAGCGGGCTTTGAAGGTTTCCACCGTTTGGCGGTCGAAACGCCCCTCGTCCAGCGCCATCGCCTCCGACGGGAAGGGACGGGCATTGGTGATCTTCACGTCGATCACCGACGGGCGGTCGCTCGCCGCCGCGCGGTTGAACGCATTGCGCAGCTGCTCCGGGCGCGTGACGCTCAGCCCCAGCGCACCCATCGCCTCGCCGATCGCCGCATAATCCGCGCCGGTGAGGTCCACGCCGTATTTCTCACGGTTGGTTTCTTCCTGCTCTGCGTCGATGAAGCCCAGCGAGTCGTTCGAAAACACCACATTGATGACCGGCAGTTTATAACGCACCTGGGTGAGGATATCCTGCATCACCATGGCGAAAGCCCCGTCGCCGTTGAGGGTGATCACCTGGCGGCCGGGGTAGTCCAGTGCGGCGGCGATACCTCCGGGGACGCCGTAGCCCATCGTGGCGAACAGGCCCGAGGTGGTGAAGCGCTGGCGCGGGGTCATCCTGAGCGAGCGCACGGCATGGATGGTGGCGTTGCCCACGTCGGCCACGAAGATGGCGTCGGGCGATGCGATGCGGTTCACCTCGCGTATCACCGGCTCCACGCGCAGGGGTACGTCCGTGCGGTTGTCGAACGAGTACAGCCAGTGCAGCCAGTTGCGGCGGTTCGCGCGGTTGGCCTCGAGCCATTTCCCGGCGGGCCGGGCGGGGCCTGCGGCGACCATGCGGCGCAGCGCGTCGCCCGCATCGCCCAGGATGGCCACGTCGGTACGGTGGCGCTTGCCCAGCTTCGAGGGTTCTATGTCGATCTGTATAAATTTTGCGTCGGGGTTGAAGACCTGGCGTGCGAACGGGAAATCGCTGCCTGCGAATACGATCAGGTCGGTCGAGGCGAGGGCTTCGTTGGCCGGCTTGGTCCCCAGGCGGCCCGAGGTGCCAAGGAAATTTTCCGCATCGTCCGCAATGATCCCTTTGGCCAGTACCGACACCACCACAGGCATCGAAAAATGCATGGAAAAGGAGCGGATGGCTTCGTCCCCGCCGCGAAGCCCTTGCCCGGCATAGAGCACCGGACGCCGGGCGGCGGCGATGAGCTTCACCGCAACGTCTATATCCTTACTATCGGGCACGGGAAAACCCGTGCGGTGGCAGGCGGCCGAAGATGCAGGCACGTCGGGAATATCTGCGAACCCGAAATCCACGGGCAGCGTCACCACGGCCACACCCTTATGTTCCAACGCACGGCGGACGGCTTCGTCGACCACCGCGGGGAGGCTTTCGGGGGTCATCACCGTGCGGTTGTAGACGCTCACGTCCGTGAACATCGGGTTCTCGTTCATCTCCTGGAACGCGGCGCGGTTCATCGCCTTCGAGGAGACCTGCCCGATGATCGCCAGCACCGGCGCCCGGTCCATCTGGGCGTCGTACAGCCCGTTGAACAGGTGTGTCGCGCCCGGTCCCGCCGAGCCGAAACATACGCCCACCCGGCCGGTCAGTTTGGCGTCGGCCGCGGCGGCCAGCGCACCCACCTCCTCGTGGCGCACCTGGATGTAACGCACGGTGCGCCGTTTGTCCCACAGCGCATCCATCAGGGTGTTGATCGAACCGCCGGGAATGCCGTAGATATGGTCTACGCCCCAACTTTCCAGCACGTCGAGCATTGCGACGCCCGACTTGATCGTTTTTTCCATAACCATTGCTATTCTATATCATTAATCGTGTTATCGTGGCGTCGGCATCCTTCCGTGTCGGGCGGATGCGGGCTGCCGGCCTTCGGCCCGGCCGAAGGCCGTGGGATACCCTCTCCCACGGATCATCGCGTTATTTCATGCCGACCGGGGCGGCGACCTGCCCGACCATATGGCCGTTGATCTCCACGTCATAGGAGAACGGGGCCACCTGGCTCAACATGCGTCCCACGCCGCAGTATTTCTCGTGCGTCAGTTCGAGGGCGTAAAGGACCTTCTCCTGCTCCTGTTCCCCGGGGCAGGTGATGCGGAAGCGCAACCGGAACGAAGTGAAAGTGGTATAGGCCATCTCGGGCGCGCCGGTCAGTTCGCCCGACGCCTCGACCTGCATCCCGTCGATGCGCACGTGCATCTTCTCGAAAACCGCCATCGCAGTGATCCCCGCGCATTTGGCCAGCGCGAGCAGCATCAGCCGCTTGGGCAACATGCCCTCGCAACCGGCATCCAGGGTGCGGAACGAATGTTCTTCGATCCACGATATCGTTACAGACTCCATAGCTGATCAGTATTTGCCTGGCAAGGATACAATTATCATTCCTATTATTAAATCCGGCGGGTTCGGCGGTTTTTTGTAGATCCATAGCATAAGGGATGCGCCCCGGGAAATTCAAATAAATTTGATTTACCCCTCGCCTTTCACTATATTTGCCGGGATAAAACGGATGCGGGGGTGTGTCCCTGCGTACAAACACAGGAAGAGTTATGCGGAAAATGTGGATATTATCGCTG
>JAVBNK010000031.1:0-18788 GCA_031551595.1 Rikenellaceae bacterium
CAGCGAGGGGGCGTAGCAGAGGAAATTCTCGGCGGCGTAGGCGTAGGTGTGAAACAGGTAGGGCGACTCGTTCACCAGCCGCGACTGGGGCGTGGTGTCGCCGAACAGGTAGTCGAAATCGCTGTCGGCGCAGAGCAGCACCCTCGGCGAGGAGTTGTCGACCATGTCGAACAGCACCTTTTTCCCTTTGGCCAGGTCGTGGCGCGGGGGGACGGCGATCTCGAAGGTCACCCCGTCGCTTTCGTAGTCGTCGAAGATGCCGCGCCAGAAGGCGACATCCTCATATCCTTCGACATAGACTTTCACCAGGCGCGTATGGTCGGGTAACGGCATCCGGCACGGCAGTTGCGCCTGCGGGTATTGCGGTTTGGTATTTTGATGGTGCCTGTGGTTGCGTGTTCGTTTGCTCATGGTCACAAATGTAGGAAAAATAGCGTATATTTGCACGGTATGTGTGTAAAACGATGAGCAATAACGATTGGAAAAGCCGCCTGGGGGTGGTCTATTCGACCGATCCCGATTTTGAATACAGCCGGGGGGGCGACATGCAGGAGCAACTGCTGCCTCCCGGGCAGCAGGACCTGCGCGTATGGCTCGACCGCAAGCACCGCGCCGGCAAACAGGCCACGCTCGTGCGCGGTTTCGCGGGTCCCGAAGAGGACCTGAAGGAGCTGGCGACGCTGTTGAAAAGCAAGTGCGGCGTGGGCGGCAGCGCCAAGGACGGTGAGATCATCATCCAGGGCGACCACCGCGACCGCGTCGTGGACATCCTGGCCAAGGCGGGCTACCGCGCCAAAAAGGCGGGGGGATAGCGCCTTCCGGCATGCGGCAGAGTTTCCCATGCCATGCGTGGGTTTTCTTCTCGCGGCCCGACATAGTCCGCACGCCCCCGCTCCGCAGCGTCGGCTGGCGGCCTGGAACACATAGAGGGATACACGCGCGGCTCCGCCCCCGGGCCTTGCCGCAGGCGCGGGTATTCCGACCGATCGAAATGCGTAATACGACCGCATGGGAGAGATAAACAAATGGTAGTGAGGAAAATCATTCTTGTTTTGTTATGCGCCGCCCCGCTGGGGCTGCGGGCGCAGTATTTCGACCAGGGCGTCGCCCCGGCGTCCGTCCGGTGGGACCAGATGCAAACCCCGCACGAACGCATCATCTTCCCGCGGGACTACCGCCGCCAGGCCATCCGCGTGATGCACTACCTGGACACTCTGCGTCCGTATATCGGCTATGGCTACCGCCACGGAAGGATGGACATGCCGGTAGTGCTGCAAACCCGCAATATGGCTTCGAACGGCTTGGTGATGCGCGCTCCCACGCGCATGGAACTGATCGTGCCGCCCCCTGCGGCCATGGCTCCCGAACCGTGGCTCAAGCAACTGACCGCCCACGAATCGCGCCATGCGGTGCAATACAACCAGGTGAACCGCAATGTGGTCCGTGTAGCGGGCTGGGTGCTGGGCGACCAGGGCTACATGCTGGGCATCGCACTGTTCCCGATATGGGCCATGGAGGGCGATGCGGTGATGGCCGAAACGGAGCTTTCGACCTTCGGCCGCGGGCTGCAGCCTTCGTTCACGATCGACTACCGCGCGATGCTGCGCGAAAACGACCGCTGGCCGCACTGGGCGGTCGACAAGTGGTTCTGCGGCTCGTACCGCCACCACATGCCCGACCATTACCGCCTCGGCTACCAGATCTCGTCCTACGCCTGGACACGCTACGGCGAGAATCCCTGGGACAAGGTGGCCAATTACGCCACACGCTGGCCGTTCCTCGTTTTCACGACCAAAATTTCACTCTGGAAATACTACCGCACCTCGATCAACCGCCTCTGCCGCGAAACGATGCGGGACCTGGACGCTTTCTGGGACTCGCAGCCCCGGCTGGAGAACAGTTCGGAGGTGATCCCCACGCCGGTCACCTCGTTTACCACCTATAGTTCGCCGCTGGTGGCGGACGGACGCGTCCTTGCCTTCAAAAAGGACCTCGACCGCACGGAACGCATCGTATCGGTCGACCCTGCGACCGGGGCCGAGCGTACCGTCATCCATACCGGTTTCCCCAATTCGCCGCTGGCATGGAACGGCGGCCGGCTTTTCTGGAGCGAATTGCGCCAGTCGAAAATATGGACGCAGAAGGTCAATTCGCAACTCTGCTGGGCCGATCCCGCCACCGGGCGCAAAGGCATCGTCAAGGGTGTGCGGCAGGCGCTTTTCCCGACGATTTATTCAGGGAAGGTGACCTACGTGCAATATGAATACGATGGCAGCTACTCCCTGCGCGTGCTGGGCCGTGGGGAGCCACTGTGGCGTTTCCCCCTGCCGGTGTCCGTCCACGGGCTGGCGGCCGACGGTGATGCCCTCTATTTTATCGCCGTGGACGAGGGAGGAATGTATATCGGCGCATGGACGGACGGCGGTATCCGTATCGTCAAGCCCGCCACTTACGCCACCCTGAACGACCTGAGGGCTGAAGAAGGGGTGCTCTATTTTACGTCTACATACTCCGGGCGCGACGAGGCGCACGCCATGCTCGCCGCATCGGGCGAGGAGATACACGCCACGCAGTCCGAGTACGGTTCTTTCGCCCCCGCACCCATGCCGGGCGGGACGGTGATGGCCACCTACACCAAAGACGGCTACCTTCTGGCGCGGCAGCCCGACGGCGTGCCCGCAGGGTTCGAAGGCGACCCGAAGATGCCCCTCAACGTGGTCAACCCGCCGCGCGTACATTGGGACAAGCGCATCAATATGGACTCGATCGTGGTCGCCGACACCACTTCGCTGCCGGTGAAGCGCTACCGCAAGGTGCCGCACATGGTGAATTTCCACAGTTGGGCCCCGGCGTCGTTCGATCCCGACAACCTGGTCGACGAGGCGCGGCCCGCCGTCCATGCGGGCGTGACGGCCATATCGCAGGATCTGCTCAACTCGACTTTCCTCACGCTGCGCTACCAGTACACCAGCGAAGGCTCGATGGGTGCGGCCGACCTGACCTATTACGGCCTGGCGCCCAAATTCGAACTCGGCACCCGGGTCGGCCCGGGCGAACGGCTGTTTTACAACCTCCCGGAAGGCGCGGAGAAGCCTTCTTATAAGCCCTATTTCCAACTCGACGGGCGCGTGTTCCTGCCCCTGTACCTGGGCAGCGGGGCCTATACCCGCATCCTGCAACCCTCGGTCGAGCTGGACTACTATAATGCGCTGCTGTATGAGCGCGACGGCACGGTTTCGCACGGGCTGCACAAGATGCTCGGCGAGTTGCAGTACATCAACACCGCCCGCCTGGCCCACCGCGATTTCCTGCCGCGGCTGGGCTTCAACGTGCACGCCACGGTGGCCGCAGAACCGTTCAACCGCCGCTTCGGCACTGTCTGGACAGGCTATGCCCGGGGATACCTGCCCGGCGTGGCCGTCCACCACAGCACCATGCTCCGCGCCGCCTACCAATGGCAGTCGGGGGGGATGTACCATTTCAAGGTCAAAGAGTTGTACCCCACCGGGGCCGATTACGACAAGGTCACCCCGCAACGCTACATGGCTTTCGCGTTGGACTACCAGCTTCCGGTGGCCTATCCCGAGATCGGCATCCCGTCGATCGTCTATGTGAAGCGCATCCGCCTGAACGCCGCCTTCAACTACGCCCGTTTCAGGCAGTTCACCGCAGGGGGTACGATCGGCCCGTGGCAGGAAGTGTGGTCCTACGGCTGCGACATTACGGTGGACACCAATATGCTGCGTGCTCCGGCCTCAGCGACCAACTATGTGAAATTTTCGATCTACCGCCCTTCGGACCGCAAGGGAGTCTTCTTTAGCGCTGACATGTCGATACCCTTATGATACACATACGACCCTACCGACCCTCCGACGCCGACGCCCTGGCGCAGATATGGCTCGATGCATCGATCGCAGCCCACCGGTTCGTGGACGCAGGTTTCTGGCGTTCGCAACTCGCCGCCGTCCGCGACGAATATATTCCCTCGGCCGAAACCTGGGTCTATGAGGACGGGCAGGGATTGCAGGGCTTCATCTCCCTGCGGGAAAACGTCGTCGAGGCACTGTTCGTGGCCCCCGGCTCGCAGGGGCGCGGCATCGGTGCGCAACTTCTCGGCCATGCCAAATCGCTGCGGCGGTCGCTCGAACTGGCCGTCTACACCTCCAATGCACGCGCCACAGCGTTTTACCTGCGCGAAGGCTTCCGCCGTTGCGCCCGCCGCAACGACCCTTACACGGGCCAGACGGAGATGGTAATGAAATGGACGGCGCCGAAAAAGGCGGCCGTTCCGGCCGGCGCACCTGCGCCGCAGAAGGAAGCCGCCGCGAAAACCGCACCTGCCCCCGGGCAGGAAGCCGCTCCGGCCGGCGGGGCGGCCCGGGGGAAAGGACTGGCGCCTGAAAACGTGCCCGCGCCGAAAGTTCCCCGTCCGCCGAAAGAGCGGAAACCCCGCGGCCCGGTATTCGGAAATGTGATGCCGGCGATCAGAAGATATATCGCGGGGGCGGGCGCAACATGGAAAGGCATTTCTGTTGAAATGCCGAAGCTGCCTGCGTTCCGGATGAAGAAAATCTTCGCCGGTGCCTGCAGGAAATTAAAGGGCGTTTCGTTCAGGCTGCCGCCGATCCCGGTCCGGGAAATCTTCGCCGGGGCCAGGGGAAAGGTGAAGGGTATTTCTTTCCGGATACCCGGGTTCCTGACAGTGAGCCGCCCGCCGGAAGTGAAAAAAGAAAAGGCCTCAACTCCGGCAAGCCTCCCCGAAAAGACGGAGCCGATTGCCGAAAAAGTGGTATCTTTGCCGGGCAAAGGCAATGTGAAGATGAAGAAGGGCACCCGGACTTTTATAGATAAGTATGTGACACGCCGTACCGTCAAATGGTTCTGGATCATCGTGGTGGCGCCCTTCGCAGCGGTCATTTTCATGCTGCTGCTCACTTCGACGGGCATCTTCGGGCGCCTGCCTTCGTTCGAGGAGCTGGAAAACCCGAAAAGCAACATCGCCACCGAGATCTATGACGAGGACGGCGAAATGATCGGCTCGTTCTACGTCCAGAACCGCTCGTTCGTGGGCTATGAGGATCTGTCGCCCTACCTGGTGGCGGCGCTCGTATCGACCGAGGACGCGCGTTTTTATTCCCACTCCGGGATCGACTTCATCGCCCTGGGACGCGTGGCACTCAAGACCGTGGCCATGGGCAGCCGCGACCAGGGCGGCGGCTCGACCGTCACCCAGCAGCTGGCCAAAAACCTCTTCCCGCGCGATACGGTCTACCGCAGTTCGCTGGGGCGCAACCTGCGTACGGTAACGTCCAAGTTCAAGGAATGGATCACGGCCGTCAAGCTCGAATACAACTACACGAAGGAGGAGATCATCGCGATGTACCTCAATACGGTCCTCTACGGTTCGAACGCCTACGGCATCAAGTCGGCCTCGCACACCTTCTTCGGCAAATCGCCCGACGAGGTCAACGCCCAGGAGGCGGCCATGCTCGTGGGGATGGTCAACGCCCCGACGCGTTACAACCCCAAACTGAATTACGACAAGGCGATGACGCGCCGCAACCTGGTGCTCGACCGTATGAAGGGCCAGGGCTACCTCTCCCGTGAGGAACGCGATTCGCTGCAACAGCTGCCGATCGACCTGTCGAAATACAAGCCCATCTCGCACAACGAGGGCACAGGCACCTATTTCCGCGAGATGCTGCGCATCGTGATGACCGCCAAACGTCCCGCCCGGTCGCAGTACGCGAGCGAATGGGATTATGAATACGACGTGAAAATGTGGGACGGCAACCCGATCTTCGGCTGGTGCGAGAAGAACCGCAAGGCCGACGGCTCGCCCTACAACATCTACCGCGACGGGCTGAAGATCTACACCACGATCAACGCCTCGATGCAGCGTTACGCCGAAAAGGCGATGCAGGAGCAGATGGCGCAGGAGGTGCAGCCCGCCATCGACGCCCAGGTCAAACGCACCAAAGTGCTCTTCAACGGCCAGAGCGGGAAGGAGATCGACCGCATCATCCGCAATGCGATGAAGTATTCGGACCGTATGCGCAACCTCAAGAACGGCGGGGCGTCCGCTGCCGAGATCGAGAAATCGTTCAACACCCCGGTCGAAATGCGCATCTTCACCTACAAGGGCGAAGCGGACACGCTGATGACCCCGCGCGACTCGATCCTGCACCACAAGCGTATCATGCGGGCGGCGTTCATGGCGATGGACCCCTCGAACGGCCATGTGAAAGCCTACGTGGGCGGCCCCAACTACCGCTACTTCAAATACGACATGGTGCGCCAGGGCAAACGCCAGGTAGGATCGACCATCAAGCCGTTCATTTACACGTTCGCCATCGACCACCTGGGCTACACGCCCTGCACGATGGTGCCCAACCTGCAGACGATCATCGAAACCGAGTCGGGCGACGCCTGGAGCCCGAAAGAGGCCGGCAACGTCACCTACGACGGGGTGATGCACCCGCTGCGGTGGGGCCTCGCGCTGAGCCGCAACAACTATTCGGCATGGATCATGAAGCAGGCCAAGCAGCCCGCCGCCGTGGCCGACTTCATCCATAAGCTCGGTATCCACAGCTACATCGACCCGGTGTATGCGCTCTGCCTGGGCACGCCCGACGTGTCGCTCTACGAGATGGTCGCCACGTACAGCATCTATGCCAACCGCGGCGTCTACACCGAGCCGGTTTTCGTTACCCACATCGAAGACCGCCATGGAAACCGGATCTCCACCTTCTCGGCCACCACCTCGGACGCCATCAGCGAACAAACCGCCTACACGATGCTCGACATGCTCAAGTTCGTGGTCACCAACGGTACGGCCAGCAAACTCCGCTGGGCATACGGCCCGATGGGCGAGGTGGGCGGCAAGACCGGGACCACCCAGCGCAACGCCGACGCGTGGTTCATGGGCGTGGCCCCGAAACTGGTGGCTGGCGTGTGGGTCGGCGCCGAAGACCCGAGCGTCTACCTCTTCTCGCGCGGCGAGGGTTCCGTGATGGCCCTGCCGATCTACGGCAAATTCCTCCAGCAGGTCTATAAAGATCCCCGCCTCGGAATCACCGTCGCCGACCGGTTCCCCGTCCCCGTGGGTGCCGTCACCTACGACTGCGACGACGAATCCGGCTACAACCAAACTCCCCGGGAAGACGAGTTCTTCGACTGATGACCGGAAAATAGAATACCCCGGAGATTGTTCCGGGGTATTGAACAGGGCTGCGATTCCTGTGGAATTACAACATCCCTCGGGGGCGAAATTTTTGATTTCGCCCCCGAGGGATGTAAGTATTAACGCCGCCACAGCTGGCGATGCTGGCGAGGGCAGAACCAGGTTTACCCGAATTATGCCGGGCCGCGGGGAGGAAACCCATACCGTGCATGGGTAATCGGTGCAGCGGGGTATTGAATCCCTGATGAATAAACGGACAGGATGGGGGTCGGTTGGGAAATAATCCTATCGATCCTTACTTAACGCGAGTTGCTTAAGTGCAACTCATCCTGCCCTTGAGCCAATGGCCTGAAAGGCCGGTTTGCAAGCCCGCCCCACTCAACCGACGCCAAGCCGGGCGCCGTCAAACTTGTTGGAATGGCCGGGGCGCGAAGGAGGGGGGGCGAAGCCAACGGACGGGCAGGTGTGGGGTTATCCGCACCAATACGGCTTCGATAGGAACCGTTCATACGAGTCGTGCTTAATGGATCGCAAAGTTTGATGCCGGAAAATAAACACATCACACGATTCCTTACGCGCACTCACATTACTTACCCCGCGATTCTTATTGTGCGTCGACGATTTTGTAGAGTTTATCGCCGCGGCGGACGGGGGTGTCCACACGGATCGAGCAGGGTTCGCCTTTAAAGGCCGTTTGAACGGGCTGTCCGGCTACGCGGATCTCGTCTGCGCGTCCTTCGGCCACGCCTGTGGTTTCGCCCATGACCACATACTCGTCGCCCGCGGCAAGGGTCGAAGCTTCGGGGGTGATCTCGGCCACCGAAAGGCGGGCGAAGAAGTTGGTCACCTTGCCGACGTATTCCTTGCGTTTGGAAGCCGAAGAGCCGTACGCCCGGCTCAACTCGACCGCCGGGCTGCCCAGGTAGTAGCCGCCCCAGAAACCGCGGTTGAACACCTCGTCCAGGCGGCGTTCCCAGCCGGCGATCCGTTCCGGGGTATATGTGCCGTCGGTCACGGCGCGGACGGCCTGGTCGTAGCACTCCACCACGCGTTTGACGTATTCGGCCGACCGTGCGCGGCCTTCGATCTTCAAAACCCGCACCCCGGCATCGAGGAATTTGTCGAGGAAACCGATGGTGCACAGGTCTTTGGGAGATAGCAGGTATTGCCCGTCGACGGCGATCACGCTGCCGTCGTCGCGGTCGCGCAGTTCGTAGGACCGGCGGCAGACCTGGCGACATGCGCCCCGGTTGGCCGAGCATCCGCTCTCGTGCAGGCTCAGGTAGCACTTGCCCGAAATGCCCATGCACAAGGCCCCGTGGGCGAACATCTCTATTTTCACACGCTCCCCGGCCGGCCCGCAGATGTTTTCGGTTTCCACGGCGCGGCGGATGGCGGCGATCTGCGGCAGGCTCAACTCGCGGGCCAGCACCACCACGTCGGCCCACTGCGCGTAGAAACGCAGCGTTTCCGTATTCGATACGTTGAGTTGCGTAGAGATGTGCACCTCCACTCCCCGGTTGCGGGCGTAGAGGATGGCGGCCTGGTCGGCGGCGATCACGGCGCTCACGCCTTCGGCCGCGGCGCGGTCCACGATGCCGCGCATCAGCGACAGGTCCTCGTCGTAGAGGACCGTGTTGACGGTCAGGTAGCTTTTCACTCCCCGGGCGCGGGTGGTCCCCACGATGCGGGCCAGGTCGTCGAGCGTGAAGTTGGCCGACGAGCGGGCGCGCATGTTCAGCCCCTCGACCCCGAAGTAGACCGAGTCGGCGCCTGCATCCAGGGCCGCGGCCAGCGATTCCCACGAGCCCACCGGGGCCATGATCTCTATGTCGTTGCGTGTAATCATATTTGTGTGTAATTCATCCGTGTACCGGACGGCGCCGGAGGCGAGATCGGTGGCTGCATCCGGCAAGGTTCAGGTCGCCAACCGACGCTGCGGAGCGACGCCGGAGGCCGCTTGTGCGGATGCTGCCGGGCCGCGAGGAGGAAACCCATACGTGGGTAACTCTCCCGGGAGGCCTTCAGCCCGCGGCCGGCGGAGGGCGGATGAGCCGTCAGGCCCGGATGCAATCCTTCGTCAGGGGTGGCTGCGGGCAGCCAGCCTGCATAGCAAGGCTGAACCTCACTTTTTCCTGTCCAGTAAACTTAACGCCAATTCGCGCAGGGGGGCCAGCCGCCCGGCAGGCGCCTCGACGCTTTCCAGCGCCTCCACCGCAAGCAGGATATGCTCCCGGATACGTCCCCCGGTGACCTGCCGCACGCCCAACGTGTCATAGATCGCCCTCACGCGGGCCACCTTGCCGGCATCGTCCATCGCGCGGTCGGCCAGCAGGGCCGACAGCCGGCTGCGCACTTCGTCGCTGCCCAGGCGCATCGCCGTCACCGTGAGGAAACTCTTTTTACCCTCGATGATGTCGCCGCCCACCTTTTTGCCGAACGAAGGGTCGTCACTGTAACTGTCCAGCAGGTCGTCCTGCAACTGGAACGCCAGGCCCAGTTCATAGCCGAAGCGGTAGAGCCGCCCGCAGTTCTCCGCGGAAGCCCCTGCGGCCATCGCCCCCATCTTCACCGCCCGGGCGATCAGCGCCGCGGTCTTCAGGGCGATCATCTCCATGTATTCCCCTTCGCAAACCATGTCGCGCCCTTCGAAATCCATATCGTGCTGCTGGCCTTCGCACACCTCGGTGCCCATGCGGTTGAATTCGTCCAACACGCCGGGCCCGGCCATCGCCAGCAGGCGGTAGGCGTAAATGAGCATCACGTCGCCCGAAAGGATGGCCGTATTGGCCGACCAGCGGGCATGTACGGCCGGTTTCCCGCGGCGCACGGGGGCATTGTCCATGATGTCGTCGTGCAGCAGGGTGAAGTTGTGGAACACCTCGACCGCGGCGGCCAGCGGCAGCGCGTCCGCCACTTCGCCGCCCAGCGCGTCACACGTCATCAGCAGCACCAGGGGCCGCAGCCGTTTGCCTCCACCTTCGAGCGAGTAGCGGATGGGGTCGTAGAGCCGCTCGGGCCGGGCGGGCAGCTCCAGCTGTGCGATATAGCGGTCGATCAGGGAAGAAAGTTGCTCGCGGGTATGCATTTCGGCGCAAAAAAATGTTTGAATGAACTGCAAATATACATTAAGTCGCGGGGGGAGCCAAATTTATTCTTCCAAGGGTTAAATGCCCCACCGGTTACGGCGATCATCCCAGCCAGATCCCGCGGCTGCAGGGACCGGCGCAAAGCGTCGGGCCACGGGATTTTGCGATCGCACGGGGGCAAGCCGGGCCCTGTGCATACCCCGCCGCCCTGCTGCAGAATAATTTACCTGAGCCGCATCCTGTATTTAATCTCTAAGGGTTGAATTCCCCGCCGGTTTGATTACCCATGCGATGCATGGGTTTCCTTCCCGCGGCTCGGCATAGTTCCCAAGCGACCTCTGCTCTCGCCCGCAGCGTCGGTTGCTGCGGGGTTCTTTATTAAATGACGTGAATTTGAGATAAGTTCCCGAATTTACGTTATTTATTTGAGGAAGCCGGAATTTTAGTTAAATTTGAGTTTGGATTGATCTTAAAACTCAGGTATGAACGGGATAAAAGAATATGCCGCCGGGGTCGATATCGGCGGGACCAATTCGGCCTACGGGCTGGTAGACCGCAGCGGGGCCATCGTGGCCGAAGGGTCGGTACGCACGGCCGAGTATGACACCCCGGAAGCGCTTTTCGGTGATATCTGCCGGGGTATCGCCTCATTACTGGAGTCGCTGCCCGGGGAGAAACGGCTCGCGGGGATCGGCATCGGCGCCCCGAACGTCAACTACTTCCGCCAGTCGATCGTCGATGCGGCCAACCTCAAATGGAAGGGTGAGATCCCCATCACGCGCATGTTCCTGGCGCATTTCCCCGGATTGCCGGTCATCTCGACGAACGACGCCAAGGCCGCCGCGGTAGGCGAGATGGTCTACGGCGGCGCGCGCGGGATGAAGGACTTTATCATGATCACCCTCGGTACGGGCATGGGCAGCGGTTTCGTGGCCAACGGGGAACTGATCTACGGCCATGACAGTTTTGCGGGCGAATTGGGCCATACCATCGTTAGCATCAACGGCCGCCAGTGCGGATGCGGGCGCAAGGGATGCCTGGAAACCTACTGCTCGGCGTCGGGCATCAAGCGCACGGTGTTCAAACTGCTGGCCGACCATACCGGGCCCAGCCAGTTCCGCGGCGTGAGTTTCGACGACCTGAGCGCCAAGGCCATCACCCAGGCCGCCCTGGACGGCGATCCGTTGGCCGTCGAGGCGTTCGAGCATACGGGCATGTACCTGGGCCGGGCGCTGGCCAACGCCGTGGCGGTGATGAGCCCCGAGGCGATCTTCCTCTTCGGCGGCCTGGCGATGGCCGGACGCCACCTGATGGAACCCGCCAAACGCCACATGGAAGAGAACCTGCTCTATAATTTCAAACATAAAGTGTCCATACTGCCGTCCGAACTGATGGATAAGAATGCGGCGATCCTGGGTTCGTCCGCACTCGTGTGGCAGCGCATCGGGCTATAATCCCGCCTCCGTCCGGTGTGCAGGTATCAAAGAGTGCGGCCACAGCCGCACTCTTTTTTGTCGGGCGGACCGCACCTGCAGCCACCCCGGGCGAAGGGCTGAAAGCATCCGTATTCATCCTTCGCCGGCTGCGGGCCGACCTGCGTGGCGCAAGCATGTGTTTTTTTGATAGATTATATATTTTATCCTGAAAAAAATATTACTTTTGTCTCAATTGGAAAAATACGAACATTAAGATGCCTAAAGTCTATGACAAGGTAATCCCGCATACAAAACCCGATTGGCTGAAGATTAAGCTCCCGAGCAGCGAACAATTCGCGCATGTGGAGCGGATCACCCGGCAAAATGGCTTGCATACGATATGCAGCAGCGGCCGGTGCCCCAACAAATCGGAGTGCTGGAGCAACCGCACGGCCACGTTCATGATCCTGGGTGACATCTGCACCCGATCCTGCCGTTTCTGCGCCACAGCCACCGGGAAAGCGTTACCTGCCGATCCTGCCGAACCCCAGGGGGTGGCCCGTTCCGTCCGCCTGATGGAATTAGCCCATGCCGTGATCACCTCCGTCACCCGCGACGACCTGCCCGACGGCGGGGCTCGGCATTGGGCCGACACGGTGCGTGCCGTGCGCGGGGAGAATCCCGGCACGACGGTCGAAATCCTGATCCCCGACCTGGATGCCCGCCCGGAACTGATCGACATCGTGGTCGATTCCGCGCCCCATATCATCGGCCATAACATCGAAACCGTCCGCAGGCTCACGCCCTCGGTGCGCAGCCGTGCGAAATACGAAACTTCGCTGCGGACGATCGCCCATATCGCCTCGCGCGGAGCGATCGCCAAGAGCGGGCTGATGCTGGGGCTGGGCGAAACGGAGGACGAAATATTGGAAACGCTGGACGACCTGCGGGCCGCGGGCTGCCGCATCGTCACCATCGGGCAGTACCTGCGCCCGACGATGGCCCATGCGCCCGTGACGGAGTATGTGACCCCGGAAAAATTCGCATGGTACGGCGGGCAGGCCCTGGCGAAGGGGTTCGACTATGCGGCCAGCGGACCGATGGTGCGCTCGTCGTACAAAGCCCACGAGGCGCTGAAGCACTGCATGGCGAAGGAATAACACCCGCCGACCCCCTGTTTCAGGTCCGCGGCTGCGGGGGGCGAAATCACAGATTTCCGAGTTGCGGGCTTGGGGTATTTCGCCGGGACGAAATGCCCGATTGAAGGAACAGAACCGAAAGAGACAGAAATAAGATGACCCCGCAAACCGTTACCTATAAAGACCTCGGCGTGACCGACTACGGAAAGTGCCTGCAAATGCAGGAGGCGCTTTTCGACCGGTTGGTGGAGGCTAAGGGTGACGGTGGCCGCGGCGGGCAATGCCTGATCCTGGTGGAGCATCCCCACGTCTACACGCTGGGGCGCAGCGGGCAGGAGAATAATTTGTTGGTGGGCAGTGAGTTCCTGGCGAAGATCGGGGCCACGTACTACCGCACCGGCCGCGGCGGCGACATCACCTACCACGGCCCCGGCCAGTTGGTCGGCTATCCGATCCTCGACCTGGAGGCGCTCGGGCTGGGGCTGAAAGAGTATATACACGCGCTGGAAGATGCCGTGATCCGCACGCTGGCCGATTACGGCATCGCGGCGGGACGCAGCCAGGGCGCCACGGGCGTCTGGCTGGAAGCGCCGGCCCGGAAAATCTGCGCGATCGGGGTGCGCACGTCCCGCTGGGTGACGATGCACGGTTTCGCGCTGAACGTCAACACGCAGTTGGACTATTTCAACTGGATCAATCCCTGCGGTTTCACGGACCGGGGTGTGACGTCGATGGAGCGCGAACTGGGCGCACCGCAGGACATGGAGCAAATAAAGAAGGTGTTCCGTGCCCGTTTCGAGGAGGTTATGAATGTTAAAATTAAAATAGAAAACCATGCAGAAAGCAAAGAAATGGGTGCTGAAACCCCAGGCTGATCCGGTTCAGGTGGCTGAGTTGGGTTATGCCGCGGGATTGCCGCCCCAGCTTGCCAACCTGCTGCTGCAACGGGGTGTGACGACCCCGGAAGAGGCCCACAGCTTCTTCAATCCGCGGCTGGAGGAGCTGCACGACCCGTTCCTGATGAAGGATATGGACAAGGCCGTCGAGAGGATCGCACGCGCCGTGGCCGGCGGAGAGAAGGTGATGGTCTACGGCGATTACGACGTGGACGGCACTACGGCCGTGGCCCTGGTCTATATCTTCCTGCGCAGGCTGGGCCACGAGGAGCTGCGTTTCTACATCCCCGACCGCTATACGGAAGGCTACGGGGTGTCGGTACGCGCCATCGACTATGCGGCAAGCAAAGGCATCTCGCTGATCATCACCCTCGACTGCGGCATCAAGGCCACCGAAAAGGTCGCCTATGCCAAGAAAAAAGGCATCGACTTCATCATTTGCGACCACCACCTGCCGGGCGACACGATCCCCGACGCCGTGGCCGTGCTCGACCCCAAACGTACGGACTGCGACTATCCCTTTACGGAGCTTTCGGGCTGCGGCGTGGGGTTGAAACTGGTGCAGGCCTACTGCCAGCGTTACGGGCAACCCTTCTCGGAGGTGGAACGGCTGTTGGACCTGGTGGCGGTGAGCATCGCCTCGGACATCGTGCCGCTGGTGGGCGAAAACCGTATCCTGGCTTACTACGGGTTGAAACGGCTCAACGAGAAACCCCGCAAGGGACTCATGTCGATCATCAAGATCTGCGGTCTGGAACGGCACCAGATCACCATCGACGACATCGTGTTTAAAATCGGTCCGCGCATCAATGCCGCCGGACGTATGGCGGTGGATGCCGACGACGAGAATGCGGCCCCGTCGGGCGGCCACGCAGCGGTGAACCTGCTGGTGGAGCGCGACGAGAGCGCCGCCGAAGGCTTCGGCTCGCAGATCGACACCTTTAACCAGGACCGCAAGAACATCGACCGCTCGATCACCCAGCAGGCCCACGACTACATCGAAAGCCACCCGGAACTCAAGGAGCTGAAAAGCACCGTGATCTACAATCCCGACTGGATGAAGGGCATCGTGGGGATCGTGGCCTCGCGCCTGATCGAAACCTACTACCGGCCGACGGTGGTGCTGACGATGAGCAACGGTTTCGCCACCGGCTCGGCCCGCAGCGTGCCGGGGTTCGACCTCTACCAGGCCGTCGAGTCGTGCGCCGACCTGCTGGAGAATTTCGGGGGGCACATGTACGCCGCCGGACTGACGATGAAACCCGGGAACGTCCCGGAATTCACCCGCCGTTTCCACGCATACGTCGAGAAGCATATCGACCCCCAGATGCTGATCCCCACGGTGGAGATTGACTCGAAGCTGCTGTTCAGTGACATCACCCCTCAGTTCCGCGAGGCGCTGACCCGCGTCCAGCCCTTCGGGCCGGGCAATACGGCGCCGGTGTTCGTCACGTGCGGGGTGAGCAACCGCGGCGATGCGAAGCTGGTGGGCGCCGAGTTCGAGCACCTGCGCATGGACCTCACGCAGCGAGAGAAGCCCAACACGTCGATCCCTGCGATCGCGTTCCAGCAGCCTTCGCACTACGAATGGATCCGGGGCGGGCGGCCGATCGACGTGTGTTACACGATCGTCGAGAACCACTACCGCGGCACGGTCACCCCGCAGTTGCGGATCAAGGATATAAAGATCGACCTGAAATAAAAGAGGGGCTTCCGTAAAGAAGCCCCTCTTTTTTATTGCTGCCAGGACTACATGGCTGCAGCCACGCCGACGGCAATGGCCGCCGGGATAGCCAGGAGGCAAAGTCCAAAAAGGATAATGAGCATAATACCTACAAACTTGGCAGACATTTTCTGAAATTTGAACGCCTCGGTCATGGTCATCGTGTCGTCCGATGCCAATGCCCTTTGGATCTTCACGGCGAACTGGTACATGTAGTACGTCGGGAAGAGGTAGATCAGGTAAAAAATGGATATAAAGAGCCAGTAGGCTGGCCCGAACATCGCGGTTTGTGGAGTGCTGGGGATGGCGTTTCCTAAAATAGTCAGGAGCAGGACGGAGAAAATGACAATGCCGATGCAGACGAACATAGTGATCGCCAGGAATTTCGTCCATTTCGAGGTCGAAAGCAGATAACCGCGCGCCTCGTCCGTAATACGCATTTCATTGTTGATGTTTTCCATAGTTTTATCGGGGTTTAATGGTTTTATAATAAACTGCGCAGCACACCCTCCAGGTCGGAGAGGTAGAGCATGTTGGGGCCGTCGCTTTTGGCCGTGTCGGGATCGGGATGCACCTCGAAGAACCAGCCGTTCGCACCGAACGCCTTGGCCGCCAGCGCCATCGCCGGCACAAATTCACGGTTGCCTGAGGTTTTGCCGCCGCCCGCGCCCGGACGCTGCACCGAGTGGGTGCAGTCCATCACCACCCGCGGCGTGATCTTCAGCATGTCAGGAATGTTACGGAAATCGACCACCAGGTTGTTATAGCCGTAGATATTGCCGCGCTCGGTGAGCCATACGTCGTCGTTGCCCGATTCGCGCACCTTCTGCACCGGGTAGAACATGTCCTCGCCCGAGAGGAACTGCGCTTTTTTGACGTTGACGGCCTTGCCGGTGCGTGCGGCGGCGACCAGCAGGTCGGTCTGGCGGCAGAGGAACGCCGGGATCTGGATCACGTCGACCACCTCGCCCACGGGCGCAGCCTGCCACGGCTCATGGATGTCGGTCAGTAGCGGCAACCCGTATTTCGTCCCCACGTCGGCCATCATCTGCAATCCTTTTTCGAGCCCCGGGCCCCGGAATGCGCTGATCGAGGTGCGGTTGGCCTTGTCGAACGACGCCTTGAAGACGATCTGCACGCCCAGCGCATTGCGCAGGCGCATCAGTTCGGCGGCCACCGTGTCGAGCAATTCCCGGCTTTCGATCACGCACGGCCCGGCGATGAAGATGGGTTGATTATTGTCGATCTGTTTCATTATTGTCGGTCTGATTTATTTTTCGTCGGCGTACATCATGCTGTAATAGTTCTTATACTCGCCGCTGGTGACATTATCGAGCCAGGCGCGGTTGTCGAGGTACCACCGCACGGTCAGCTCCACACCCTCTTCGAATTGCAGCGAGGGCTGCCAGCCCAGCGTATCTTTGAGCTTCGACGAATCGATCGCATAACGCAGGTCGTGCCCCGCGCGGTCGGTCACATAGGTGACCAGGTTGTCCGACGCGCCTTCCGGCCGGCCTAACTGGCGGTCCACCACCCTGATGAGCAGTTTGATCAGGTCGATATTGCGCCACTCGTTGAATCCGCCGATGTTGTACGTTTCACCGCGGCTGCCGCGATGGAAAATCACGTCGATCGCCCTGGCGTGGTCGACCACGTAGAGCCAGTCGCGCACGTTGTCGCCCCGGCCGTAGACCGGCAGCGGGCGGTTCTCGCAGATGTTGTTGATGAACAGCGGGATCAGTTTCTCGGGAAACTGGTTGGGCCCGTAGTTGTTCGAACAGTTCGAAACGACCACAGGCAGGCCGTAGGTATTTGCATACGCCCTCACGAAGTGGTCGGAAGAGGCTTTCGAGGCCGAATAAGGGCTTTTCGGATCGTACGGGGTGGTCTCGGTGAAGAAACCGCCGTGGTCCAGCGAGCCGTAAACCTCGTCCGTGGACACATGGTAGAAAAGTTTGTCGCCCAACTCCCCGTCCCAGGCGTGCCGGGCGGCGTCCAGCAGGGTCAGCGTGCCCATGATATTGGTACGCGCGAAAGCGAACGGATCGCGGATGCTGCGGTCGACGTGGCTCTCGGCCGCCAGGTGGATCACCGAGTCGATCCCGTGGCGCGCGAACAACCCGCGCACCAACTCCGCATCGCAGATGTCGCCCCTGACGAAGTGGTAATTGGGCCGCGCCTCGATGTCCGCCAGGTTGGTCAGGTTGCCGGCGTAGGTCAGCGCATCGAGGTTATAGACCTGGTAATGGGGGTATTTCTCCACCAGCAGCCGCACCACGTGCGAGCCGATGAACCCGGCCCCGCCGGTGACTAAGATATGTTTTTGTGCACTCATAACAGTTTTTTTAAACACCTGCGCAACGAAACGTCCCATGCGGGGATCTCTATCCCGAAATCGCGTACGGCCTTCGACGTGTCGAGCACCGAGTAGGCCGGGCGTTGCGCGGGGGTGGGGTATTGGCTGGTGGCGATCCCCACCACCCGGCAACTCAACCCTGCCTGTTCCATCACCTCGTGGGCCAGCCCGTACCACGACGTGGCGCCCGCATCGGCATAGTGGTATATCTCTCCGGATTGCCTGCCCACGAGCATCTCGGGCACCGCATGGCGCATGATGAAATCGGCCAGGTCGGCGGCATAGGTCGGCGAACCGAGCTGGTCGTCCACCACCCGCACTTCACCCTGCTGACGCCCCAGCCCCAGCATCGTCTTTACAAAATTGTGGCCATAACTGCTGTAGAGCCACGACGTGCGAACGATCATGTAACGGCAGCCCGATTCCAGGATGGCCCGCTCGCCTTCGAGTTTCGTCCGGCCGTAGACCGACTGCGGATTGGTCGGGTCCTGCTCGGCGTAGGGCGTGCGTTTGGCGCCGTCGAAGACATAGTCGGTCGAGATATGGATCAGGGACGCATCATAGGCCTTGGCCGCACGCGCGACCGTTTCCGCCCCGGCCGCATTCACCGCCTGGGCCTTGTCCGGCTCCTGCTCGGCCCGGTCGACGGCCGTGTAGGCCGCACAGTTGATGATCACATTCACCTCGTTCATCGCCACCAACGCTCCCACATGGGCGAAACTGGTTACGTCGCCCTTCGGCAGATCGGAGAATATCAGATGGTTACGTCCTTCTACGGGGTCCGCCTCATGCCACTCGCGGATTTCGTTTCCCAATTGCCCGAGGGCGCCCAACACAAGTATATTTGCCATAATTACGGTTAAAAGAGCGTCCCTTCCTCCGTGGGGGGGACGATATTCAGATGTTTGTATGCCAATTCAGTGGCTTCGCGTCCGCGGGGGGTACGCTTCAGGAAGCCTTCCTTGATCAGGAACGGTTCGTAGACCT
>JAVBNK010000141.1:0-3399 GCA_031551595.1 Rikenellaceae bacterium
AAATAAAGCCAAAGTTGACGAGGTGGCGGACAAAGCCCTGTTGATGGGCGCGGCCGAGGCACGCAGCGAAGACCTCGGGTTCATGTACACCCGTGCGATCAGCGACCTGGACGGGCACATCTGGGAATTTTTCTGGATGGATCCCAAGGTCGCCTGACCATATGTGGATTGCTGAGTATAAACTACGAGCTTACTGCCATGAAAAACACGATCACCATCGAGGCAATCGTCGCCGCCCCGCCCGCGCAGGTTTGGCAAAGCCTCACCTTGCCCGGGCATATCACGCAATGGAACCACGCTTCGGACGACTGGATCTCGCCACGTGCCGAGAACGACCTGCGCCCAGGCGGGCGGTTCAATTACCGCATGGAAGCCCGCGACAGTAAGGCAGGATTCGATTTTTCGGGGACATTCGGCCGGGTCGTTCCGGAGAGGTATCTCGACTACACGCTGGACGACGGCCGTAAAGTGACTACTGCACTTACCCCCGAATCCGGAGGCACGAAGGTCGTCGAAACGTTCGAGGCCGACGATGTTTATTCGCCCGAACAGCAGCGCCAGGGGTGGCAGGCCATCCTCGACAACCTGAAAAAGTATGCAGAATCGCTGAAGTGACCTGCTGGGCTATCTCACCTGCAGACGATATGCGGTCGATCCTATTTGTTTACGCCATGTATAATGCCCACAGCACCCCGAAGCGGTCGTAGACCTCGGCATAGCGGTTGGCGAAGAATGCCTCGTCCAGCGGGCAGCGGATCTCCTGCGCACCGTCGGTGAGCTTGGTGTAAATCTCTTCGATCCGGGCGATGGAATCGAGGTCGAGCGTGAGCATGTGCCCCAGACGGCCGAAATCGGCCGGATCGCCCGGCATGGTGTCGGCCACGCTCATCGCCCCGCCGTCGAACGCGAGGCAGGCGTGCAGGATCTTTTCGCGGTACTCCTCCGGCACATCGGGCATCGAATCGTAGCGGTGGAGATTTTCGATTTTCCCGCCCAGCACGTCGGCATAAAAATTCAGCGCTTCTTCGGCCCGGCCGTTGAAAACGAGGTAAGGTGTCAGTTTCATCATCGTGAGAGTTTATCGGTTTACGTCACAAAGATACCCCGGCCGGTGACAACCCTATGTCAGCAGCCGTTTACTTTCTCAGGATTTTTTCCATCGCCCTGCCTTTCGCCAATTCGTCTACCAGCTTGTCCAGGCAGCGGATGTTGCGCATAAGGCCGTCAGCGATCCCTTCCACGCGACAGCCGCAGATCACGCCCGTGATTTTCGACGCGTCGGGATTCATGCGCGGGGCCCGGGCGAAGAACGTTTCGAAATCGGCCTTGCGGTCGATCTGTTCCTGCAACGCCGGTTCGTCGTACCCCGTCAGCCAGAAAATAATGGCGTCGACCTCCGCCTTCGTGCGTCCTTTCCGTTCCGCTTTTTGGATATACAGCGGATAGACGTTGGCGAAGACCATTCTGTATATTTTCGTGTTATCCATTTCTTGTTTTCTCGAACGACAGCATCGTTTTCCCCATTTCCGGCACAGGGGTTTCCTTGGTGATCTTCCAGCCGTTTTTGAGGTAAAAGCGGACGGCCTGCGCGTTCTCCCTGAACGTTTGCAGATGGATCGTTTCGTACTGGCCGAACAAACTGCTTTCGATATGCGCCAACAGCTTTGAGCCGTATCCCCGGTTCTGACAGGCGGTGTCCACCATGATCAGGTGCAGCAGGGAGCCCTTCGTGATGGAAAACCCGACGATCCTCTCGCCGCAGACCATCAACGTGCAATGCGCCAGGCCGTCGTCGATCTCCTGGTCCGACAGGCCGCTGTCAATAAAACCCCGGACGGCCTCCGCCCCCAGGAACGGCGTGTAATTCCTCTCGATCACCCGTCGGGCGATCTCCTTGACCGTTTGCGCATCGCCGGCCCGGGCAGGCCGGAAAGTATATTCCATCTACGCGGCTACAAAAGGGCGAACAGAATAAATATCATCCCGGCCAGGAACAGGTAACCCGCCTCGATCCATGCGGCGCGGACAAAGTCGCCCCAGTTAGCAAACTTATACTTGAGCGTGGCTTTGTTCCATCCGCAGAAGCCGACGAGGGCCAGCACGGCCAGCCAGAACGACAACGCGGTGATCATAAACAGCGCCAGCCCCATCAACGCCGAAGCCACCAGTTGCCCGAACATGGTCAAAAACATGTTCGCCGGGGCGGGTTTCGCGGGCATCTCGATCTTGAAGACCTTGATCCATGCCTTGGGGAAAAGGACCGAATACCACAGCGCCCCCAACAAATAGGCGGCCAGTATGGCCACCACGTACCACAGCCAGTCGATCTGTCCGATCAGGGCACAAAAGATTTGATTGCAGGTTTCCATAGTTATAGAGATTAAGTGTTTTATGACGCATATAGTGCAAAAATAGTACAAAAACATCTTCATGCAAAAACGCCGCCGCGTGTGCCCGCAATGAAAAACACGGGGGGCGGGGGAATGGTTTTTGTATGCTGATTATCTTATGACTAAGAAGATCATATCCATACTGCCCTTGCTGTTGCTCTGCTTGTCCGGCCGGGGGCAGCACGTCCATGACCATTCGGCGCACGGGGTTCGCCGGGATACCGTGGCCCGAAGCGCACCCCGAACGGTCGTTTACCACCTGCATATCTCGGATACGACGGTCAATTACACCGGGAAGCCGTGCCGGGCGATCGCCGTCAACGGCCAAATACCGGGGCCGGAGATGCGCTTCACCGAGGGCGACACGGCCGAGATCCACGTACACAACATGCTCCGCACCGAAAGTTCCGTCCACTGGCACGGGCTGATCCTGCCCAACCGCATGGACGGGGTGCCCTACCTGACCACGGCGCCGATCCCGGCAGGGGAGACGGCCGTCTACCGCTTCCCGCTCGTGCAGAGCGGCACCTACTGGTACCACTCCCACACCGGCATGCAGGAGCAGGTCGGATTGTACGGCCCGCTCGTTATCGAAAAACGGGATGCCGCCGCGATGAAGGAGTACACCCTGTTATTGAGTGACTGGACGGACGAGCGCCCGGCGGAAGTCCACCGCAGCCTGCGGGCGATGAACGACTGGTACCTGATCCAAAAGAAAGCCGTGCAAAGCTACGGCGAGGCGCTCGTTTCCGGCAACTTCGGCGTGAAACTCGGCAGCGAATGGAAGCGCCAGCACGCGATGGACGTGAGCGACGTCTATTACGGCGCCCTGCTGGCCAACGGGAAGCGGGAAACGGAATTCCCGCAACTCATGCCCGGCGAGAAACTGCGCCTGCGGGTGATCAACGGCAGCTCGTCGACCTATTTCTGGCTGCAATTCGCCGGGGGAAAGATGACGGTCGCGGCCAGCGACGGGAAAGAGGTTGTTCCCGTCGAGGTCGACCGGATG
>JAVBNK010000170.1:0-9777 GCA_031551595.1 Rikenellaceae bacterium
GAATTGCGCCCCGATGCCGCTTTCCCGGCAGATTTTCTGTATCCGCGCTTCCCATTCCAGATCGCGGAAGGCGCGCCCGCCCTCGTTGCCGCACACGGGCAGGTGGTCGAGGTAGCCCGCCGAGGCCTTCTTGACCGTCGACAGGCAACTTTCGGCCGACGTGCCGCCGATCACCACCGCCAGGTGGTACGGCGGGCAGGCCGACGTGCCCAGATCGTTGATCTTTTCACGGATGAATTTCGTGAGCGCCTCCTCGTTGAGCAGCGCCTTGGTCTGTTGGTAGAGGAACGACTTATTGCCCGATCCGCCGCCCTTGGTGATGAACAGGAATTCGTATTTCATCCCCTGCGTGGCGCAGATATCGATCTGCGCCGGCAGGTTGGTACCGCTGTTGCACTCTTCGGTCATCGTCAGCGGGACCACCTGCGAATAGCGCAGGTTGCGGTCGCGGTAGGTTTCGTACACACCCCGCGACAACGCCTCGGCGTCGTTGGCCCCGGTACAGACATCCTCCCCCTTCCGGGCGATGACAATGGCCGTGCCCGTATCCTGGCAGGTGGGCAGTTCGCCCCGGGCCGAAACCACCTGGTTCGCCAGCATCGTCCAAGCCACGAAACGGTCGTTGTCGCTCGCCTCGGGGTCTTTCAGTATATCGGCCAGTTTTTGCAGGTGCGAGGCCCGCAGGTAGAACGACACGTCGGCGAATGCCTCGCGTGAAAGCAACTCCAACCCTTCGGGATCGACCTTCAGTATCCGCCGTCCCCCGCACTCCGCGACGCTCACGTAATCCCTCGTCAGCAACCTGTACTCGGTAGTGTCTTCCCCGACCGGGAAAGGCTCCTGGTAGATGAAATCGGCCATAATTTTTCAGGTTTACCCGCAAAGATAATCATTTTGCGGAAAAAACGGCGAAGCAGGGAGCGGAAAGCGGGCGGGAATATGCGTGGATACGCCCGGCGCCCCGACGCAGGACGAAAAGGCGCGGATTTGGATACCACGGTAAATTTCGCTACCTTTGCGGACAATTATTTTATCCATATAAAATCTTATTAGACGATGAATAGGCACCCGTTTGCAATACTCTTGTGCGCCGCGGCGCTTTCCTCCTGCATAAAATCCGACGACAACGACCCCGGCGAGTCGGTCATCCTCGACAAATACCACACCACACGAAGCTTCGAGGTGCCCGTGGAAGGCGACGGCACCGTATCGCAGGTCATCTACCATCGCACCGATGGCGACCGGGAAGTGTTGGCCACGACCGACGTTCCGCTGACCATCCAGGTCCCCGCATGGATTACCGACGTACGCTCGGGCGAAAACGACGAATACATCGAGGTGGTCAAACTGGCCCGGGCCCCCGACGGCTTCTTTCCCGGCACCTACGTCAAGGACGGCAATTCGGTGCTGATGTTCGAGGACAGCCGTTTCGGCGACTTCGACTACAACGACCTGGTGCTCTACGTACGGCACTCGGTCGCCGGCAACAACAAGACCAGCGCCGCCAGGATCACCATCTACGTCAAGCCGATCGCCATGGGCAGCGGCTCGCTCATCGCCTTCGGGTGGGAAGACGGCAACGGAGAGCATATGCTCACGGACGACGTGCGACGCGACTATTTCGGCGGACGCGCCGGCTTTATCAATACCGATGCACGCTTTGACATGACCGAACCCATCGAAGTGGCGGACGACGGCTCCGGGAATGAGGTCCGCCAGGGATACACCGTTTTCCGCGACCGCGCCCTGATGGAGCGCGCCCGCTCGCAGGACCCCGTGTCCGACCTGATCGTGGGCGGATACATCAAATACGACCCCGTGCCGACCACCTGCTCGTCGGCCAGCAACGACACCAAGATGATCAAATGGTTCATCAAGGTCGGCGGAAATAAATTTTTCGTGGCGGCCATCGACAAAAGCGCTCCCGCAGGCACATTCCCCTACGGGCTGGCCATCGCCAACGTGGCCTACCACGCCTGTGAACGCACCCCGGTCTGGGAAGCCTACCCCGGTTTCAGGTCGTGGATCGAAACCGGCGCCCCCCTCAACTGGAGCAACGACAGGGCCAGGAACAAATGCTACGAGAAACACGTCAACTACGCACGCTGGTAGCCGGCGGCGAACGATCTCACGGGGAGGCTTCTGGAGGCTTCCCCGTTTTTTTTGCCCCGCAGTGCGGTGTTTACAAAGAAATTGACTATCTTGGTCAATATTCGGCAGGACCTATCAAACCAAAAACAATACAGCCATGATCTCGTACAAAGAATTAGGACTGGTCAACTCGCGCGAACTTTTCCGCAAGGCCATCGAAGGCAGGTACGCCGTCCCCGCGTTCAACTTCAACAACATGGAGCAGATGCAGGCCATCATCCAGGCTTGCGTCGAAACCTCGTCGCCGGTGATCCTCCAGGTGTCGAGCGGCGCACGCAAGTACGCCAACCAAACCCTGCTGCGCTACATGGCCCAGGGCGCCGTGGAGTATGCCAAGGAACTCGGCAAAAACATCCCGATCGTGCTGCACCTCGACCACGGCGACACGTTCGAACTGTGCAAATCGTGCATCGAGATGGGCTTTTCGTCGGTGATGATCGACGGTTCGCACCTTCCGTACGACGAGAACGTGGCCCTCACGCGCAAGGTGGTCGAGTATGCCCACCAATATGACGTTACCGTGGAAGGCGAGCTGGGCGTGCTGGCCGGCGTCGAGGACGAAGTGTCGGCCGAGCACCACACCTACACCCGCCCCGAAGAAGTCGAGGATTTCGTGAAGAAAACCGGCGTCGATTCGCTGGCCATCTCGATCGGCACTTCGCACGGCGCCAACAAGTTCCGCCCCGAGCAGTGCACCCGCGACGCCAACGGCGTGCTCGTCCCGCCCCCGCTGCGCTTCGACATCCTCGCGGAGATCGAAAAACGCATCCCCGGCTTCCCGATCGTGCTGCACGGCTCGTCGTCGGTGCCGCAGGACCTGGTGGCTATCGTCAACAAGTACGGCGGCGCAATGAAGGACGCCATCGGCATTCCCGAGGAGCAGTTGCGCAAGGCCGCCGAGTCGGCCGTGTGCAAGATCAACATCGACTCGGACGGCCGCATCGCCATGACCGCCGCCGTGCGCGAGGTGTTCGCCCTGAAACCCGCCGAGTTCGACCCGCGCAAATACCTGGGCCCCGCCCGCGACTCCCTGCGCGACCTATATAAACACAAGACGGTCAACGTACTGGGCAGCGCCGGCAAAGCCTGAGCGTCTCCCGTTCCCGTCCGGCACCCGGACGCCTGGCGACCCGATCCTTTTGCGAATAACCTACCCTGCAGCTTGCTGCGGGGTAGTAAACGGCCGCGATTGCCCTCGGGTAATCGCCGACCGACGCCAAACCGGACGTCATCAAACTTGTAGGAATGGCCGGGGCGGGAAGCAGGAAAAGCCTGCGATGCAGGCTTACACATCCCGCGGCCCGACATCTCCGATCTCGCCCCTGCAGCCGCGGAATGTAAATACAAAGGCGGGGACTTCAACCCGTAGAGATTCATGAAGTGAGTTCGCCTGCTACCGTTAATGAAGATGCCGCCTTTTCGGGGCGGCATCTTCATGGATCGCTTTTTCAAGTCTGCGGCTACAGGGGGGCGGCGATTAAAAATCGCCGGCCGCTGACTTGGCGTTTCGCACGCGAAACGCAATCATCATTCATTCAATTCATACGCCCTGCTCTCATAGAACGACTCCACGGCGACCACCCGGCCGCGGCGGAATTTCACGTCGAGCAGCTGGTCTTTATCCCCGCCGATCGAATAACTCCACACACTGTCAGCGGCATCCAGGTCGGGTTTTCCCAAAAGCCGACGGACCTGTATGCGGTTCATTCCCCGCAACGTGTCGCTGGCGATGAGGTGGAAGGTCATCGGGAAGCGATAGTCGGGACCGCACGCCCATTGATCTGCATCGAAATCGGGAAGGGAATAACTGCGGTCCCCGCCAAACGCAATATAAAACAGGAACACACAGGAACAACAGATCGCAGGCGTAATCACGGCGGTGGCCGCCCAAGGAAAAATCTTCAATAAGGCCGGATCGTTGAAAAACTTGCGTGCCACCCACCGGCAAACGAAATAGACCGGTACAGCCAATACCAGACAAACAGCGAACATAAAAAACATAATCGTACCCTCTTGTGCAAAGTTAATAAAAAAGCCGCCCTCTATACAAGGGCGGCCCTATAAGATCCGGTCGGGAAGATCAGGTGTTCATCGCCCCGCAGACGTTGATCACCTGGCCGCTCACGTACGACGAGAGCTCCGAGGCGAGGAACAGCGCGGTGTTGGCCACGTCTTCGGGCGTGCCGCCGCGGCGCAGGGGAATTTTTTTGGCCCACTCGTCGCGCACCTCCTGCGGAAGCTGGGCGGTCATCTCGGTGATGATGAAGCCCGGGGCGATGGCGTTGCAGCGGATGTTGCGCGATCCCAACTCCTGGGCGATGGATTTCGTAAAGCCGATCATGCCGGCTTTCGAGGCCGAGTAGTTCGACTGGCCCGCGTTGCCCGACACGCCCACCACGGACGACATGTTGATGATCGAGCCCGATTTCTGTTTGAGCATGACGGGCTGGACGGCCTTGGTGAGGTTAAACGCCGACTTGAGGTTGACGGTGAGCACCAGGTCCCACTGCGCCTCGGTCATGCGCATCAGCAGCGCGTCGCGCGTGATGCCCGCATTGTTGACCAGCACGTCGATGCGGCCGAAATCGGCCACGACCTTATCCACGGTCGCCATCACGTCGTCGTAGACCGATGCGTTCGAGGCGTAACCTTTGGCTTTGACGCCGTATGCGGCCAGCTCTTTTTCAGTATTGCGGAAGTTGTCGTCCTCGGCGATGTCTGTGAACGCCACATCGGCGCCCTGCTCGGCGAATTTCACGGCGATGGCCTTGCCGATGCCGCGCGCCGCACCCGTGATCAGGGCCACTTTGCCTTCAAGTAATTTCATAATCTATGGTGGTTTTCGTTAAAATTCCGGGGACGAAGGTACGCAAAAAAATAACACCTGCCAAAAACTGGTTTTTCCGGTAATAATTGATACCTTTGCGCCACTTACTAAATTTAAAACTGTTTATGAAAAGGGATACTACTGTTTTCGACCTGATCACCCAAGAGCGTGAACGCCAGACCAACGGCATCGAACTGATCGCTTCGGAAAACTTCGTTTCCGACCAGGTGATGGAAGCCATGGGCTCCGTGCTGACGAACAAATACGCCGAAGGCTATCCCGGCGCACGCTATTACGGCGGCTGCCAGGTGGTCGATAAGGTCGAACAGCTGGCCATCGACCGCCTCTGCCAGGTCTACGGCGCGGTGTATGCCAACGTCCAGCCCCACTCGGGCGCACAGGCCAACATGGCCGTGTTCATGGCCGTCCTCAAGCCCGGCGACACCTTCATGGGCCTCGACCTGGCCCACGGCGGACACCTCTCGCACGGCTCTCCGGTCAACGTGTCGGGTATCCTCTATAAAGCCGTAGGTTATAAAGTTACGGAAGAAACCGGCCTGATCGACTACGATGAAATGGAGCGCATGGCCTTGGAGCACAAGCCTAAGCTGCTGATCGGCGGCGCGTCGGCCTACAGCCGCGAATGGGATTACGCCCGTATGCGCGGGATCGCCGACAAGGTAGGCGCCATCTTCATGGTCGACATGGCCCACCCGGCCGGCCTGATCGCCGCAGGGTTGTTGGAAAACCCCGTGAAACACGCCCACGTCGTCACTTCAACCACCCACAAAACGATGCGCGGCCCGCGCGGCGGCGTGATCCTGATGGGCCGGGACTTCGACAACCCCTGGGGCCTGACCACGCCCAAAGGCGAGATCAAGAAAATGTCGGCCATCTTCAACTCGGCCGTATTCCCCGGCGTACAGGGCGGCCCGCTCGAACACGTGATCGCCGCCAAAGCGGTCGCTTTCGGCGAAATGCTCGACCCGTCGTACAAAACCTACCAGGCCCAGGTGCAGAAAAACGCCAAAGCGATGGCCGAAGCTTTCGTGAAACGCGGCTATAAGCTCATCTCGGGAGGCACGGACAACCACCTGATGCTGATCGACCTGCGCACCAAATTCCCCGAACTGACCGGCAAGAAAGCCGAGAATGTGCTCGTGGCGGCCGAGATCACCTGCAACAAGAACATGGTTCCGTTCGACAGCCGCTCGCCGTTCCAGACCTCGGGTATCCGCGTAGGTACTGCAGCGATCACCTCGCGCGGCCTGAAGGAAGACCAGATGGACGCCATCGTGGCCCTGATCGACCGCGTACTGGCCGATCCCGACAACCAGTCGGTGATCGAGGCTGTAGGCAAGGAGGTACACGCCATGATGTCGCAGCGCCCGCTGTTCGCCTGGTAGCCAGACGCAATGGATAAAAGAAGAGGGGCATCAACCGATGCTCCTTTTCTTTTTTACGCGGCCGAAACCGGCAAATATGGATTGCCCCGAAACGACAAGGATGACGGCGACCAGGATCAGCAACGCCCCGACCGCGATCCGCGGGGTGATCCGTTCATGGAAAACGAATATCCCGATCGCCAGGGCGGTCACCGGTTCCAATGCGCCGAGAATGGCGGCGTAGGTCGGGCCGATATTCTTAATGGATATGTTGATGAAGAGCAGCGAAACGATCGTGGGCACCAATGCGATCCCCAGGACATTCATCCATCCGGTCACGGTCGGGGGCACGGCCTGCAACCCGGTCATAAACCGCGTGGTGACCACGAACACCGAAGCACCGAACAATAAAGCCCAGAAAGTCATCACGCCGGAAGGCATCGCCCGCACCGGGGAGTGGTCCACCGCGACGATATACACCGCATAGCACAACGACGACAACGCCACCAGCCCCAGCCCGGTCATGCTCAGGGCAGCTTCCCCGTCGCCCTTATACAGCAGCGCGATCCCGGCCAACGCCAATGCGATGCACCCATAGGTCAGCCACGAGGCTTTTTCCCGGAAGAACACAGCCATGATCACCGCCACCAGCACCGGGTAGATGAAAAGGATGGTGGATGCGATCCCGGCATCCATATAGAGGAAACTCCGGTAAAGCGTGAGCGACGAAAAAGCGAACAGCACGCCGAAACCCATCAGGGGAAGTATCTCCGTACGCCGGATCCTCAAAGACTCCCCGCGGACAAGGAGGATGACCCCGAGAATGGCCGTACCGATCCCGTAACGGTAGAACAGCACGGAATCCGGCGTCAACCCCTCGGCATAAAGCGGAAGGGAGAAGAACGGGTTCATGCCGTACGCCACCGCGGCGACGATACCGGCCAATACGCCTGTGAACCTGGGGTTCATAAATCAACGGAAATCCGGATAAGAAATTCCTTATTATTAACTTTAATCGTTAGCGCAAAACATTCATTAACAGCCATAATGAAGCCGTTTCAGGATTGCTGCCCGCCTCGTCCATACCTTCCCCTTGGGCCGGTGAATTTCCCCGCCACCCACACGGCGAAGTCAGTTGGCAGGCGGCGGCCTTACCGGCTGTTTACCCGATGGATGAGGAATTTCTTCAACGAAATCCGCTGTATCCCAAACACAGGACCAGCCGGGCGCTATGGCCTACCCGGCTGGTCCTGAAGGATCCTATCCTTTCCCGAAGAAACCGTTATTTCCGTTTTTTCGCGTTGGCGGCAGTCTGGCGCTGTTGCTCCTTGAGCATTTGCTCATATTTCTCGGTCCACTTACTCTTCTTACGGGGCTTCTTGGCGTTGGCCTTCATCTGGGCGTGGAGTTTCTTATCGTCGATGAAGTAACGGAACGCCCAGGTCTGGCCCAGGGTGATAAAGTTCGAGAGCATGTAATAATAGGACAGGCCGCTCGAATAGTTGTTGAACCAGAAGAGCATCATGACGGGCATCAGGTAGAGGGTCATGAATTTCATACCGGCCATCTGCGGACCTGCGGTCATCTGCGCGGAGCTGATGCGCGAAACGAAGTACATCGACACGGCCATCAGCAGGGCGAACAGGCTGACGTGGTCGCCGTAGAACGGAATCGAGAAACCCGGAGGAAAGTTGAAGATGCTGTCGTAGCTCGACAGGTCGTCGGCCCACAGGAACGCCTGCCCGCGCAGCTCGATCGCCGACGGGAAGAAGCGGAACATCGCGATCAGGATCGGGAACTGGATCAGCAGCGGGATACAGCCCCCCATCGGGTTGACCCCGGCACGCTTGTAGAGTTCCATCGTGGCCTGCTGTTTCTTGGCCATGTCCGCCTGGTTGGGGAATTTGGCGTTGATCTCGTCGATCTCGGGTTTGAGCAGGCGCATACGCGCGGTCGAAAGGTAGGACTTGTAGGTCAGCGGCGAGATGATGATCTTGATGAAGATCGTCAGCAACAGGATGATCAGTCCGAAGCTGGAGATATACTTGCTAAGGAAGTCGAACACCGGGATGACGATCCAGCGATTGACCCAGCCGAAGATGCCCCACCCCAGCGGCACCAACTTCTGGAAGCCCTCGCCGTAGGTCCTGAGCTGCGAGTATTTGTTGGGGCCGAAGTAGTATGAGAAGCCGTAGCTGGTCTTCTGCGCATCGAACGGCACGGTCAGTTTGGCCGTGTAGTGTTTCACGCGTCCGCTGCCCGCCTTATAGGTATCGTACCTGAGGTCGGCGCCTGTGAAGTTGTCTTCGGCCAGCAGGATCGACGAGAAGAATTGCTGCTTGAAGGCCACCCAACGCACTTTCGTGCTGACGGTTTCCTGCTTCTCGCCCTTCGACAGGCCGAGTTTCTCCATGTCGTCCGTGCCGGGGTACATATACGTAAGGTCCGAGTAGTTGTTCTCGTTCTCGAAGCCTTTTTCATTCTGGTTGCCGGAGTTCTCCCACTCGATCCCCAAGTCGCCCTGGTTCGAAAGCAAACCCGCCATACCGACGAAATTGATCTGGAATCCGACCGTGTAGTCGTCCGGCGTAAGCGTGTAGAGGTACTCCACATAAGAGGCCGAATCGACGTGCAGGCGCATCGCCAGCGTGTTGTCGCCCGTGCGCTCGGCGCGGAAGTAGTATTGCGAGGTGTTGACCTGCGAATCGCCGTAGGGGTTTTTAATGAAAAAACGGGTATCGAAACGCGCGTACTCCGCATCGAACAGCCTCACCTGGCCGCCGTCATAACTCTTATAGGCCTCCTCTTTCAACTCGACCGCGGCCACACGGCCCCCGAAATTCGAGAAGGTGACCTTGATCCGGTCGTTTTCGAGGGTGGTGAACTCTTCGGCACCGGTTTTGGCGGCCACGAGCGACGAGCCCAGGTGGCCCGCCATGATCGAGTCGGCCGTCGCCGCCGCACGCTGCACCGCCGCCGTATCCACCACAGCCCGGGCCGTTTTGAACGCAGTGTCGGCTTCGGTCCCGGGGTGCTGGGCGCGGTAGACCGAGTCCGCCGCCTGCTTTTGGCGCTGGGCGTCTTTCTGCTTGCTGCCCGAATACCACGTCCAACCTAAAAATATGGCCCCTACCAGCAGCAGGCCTGCAATTGTATTCTTATCCATCGTAAAAAAGGGAGCAGGAGGGCTCATCGCGGCGCTCCTGCAAGGTTAATGATTAATTACTTCTTCGTTTTCCGGCCTGCGCAGTGTTCCATCGCCGCGCGGACGAACGCCACGAACAGCGGATGGGGATCGATCACCGTACTGCGGTATTCCGGGTGGTACTGCACGCCCACGAACCACGGGTGCGACGGGATCTCCACAGCCTCCACCAGGTTCGAGTCGGGGTTCACGCCCACGGGACGCATCCC
>JAVBNK010000064.1:0-6241 GCA_031551595.1 Rikenellaceae bacterium
GACGCGTCCGAGTTCCGTAGGCCCGAGGTTGATGAGGGTGTCGAGCTGTGTTTTTTTGACGAGGGTTTCATTTTCGCCGTCGAATGTGCGTTCGATGTATTTGGGTGCGGTCCAGCGGCGTTCCCCTTCGTTGAACTGCACCTGGGCCGCTTCGAGGGATGCGACGATGGAGCGTCCCTCGTATTTTTCGATGGCCAGGAACGAGGCGTTGTTTTCCGATTCGCTGAAGTCGCGGATATAGATGAACACTTCGGGGGCGATCTGCCGGTATATGTGGCGGTCGACGGAGAATTTGCGTTTGTTTTTGAGGTATTGCGATTCGAAATCGACCCTTCGTTCGTTGGCTTTGGGAATGACGAACAGGTTGAGCGACACGGCGAGTGCGGCGATGGCGAACGCGGAGAGGAAGTAGGGCCACATGAGCCGCCTGAAGCTCGTCCCGCCGGAGAGTATGGCGATGATCTCAGTGTTGTAGGCCATTTTCGACGTGAAGAAGATCACGGCGATGAAGGTGAACAGCCCGCTGAACTGGTTGACGAAGAAGGGTATGAAGTTGAGGTAATATTGGAAGATGATTTTGGAGAGCGGGGCATGGAGCTCGGTGAAGTCGTCGATTTTTTCGGCGGCGTCGAAGATGACCACCACCACGATGATCAGGGCGATGGCGAACAGGTAAGTCCCGAGGAACTTACGCATGATGTAGCGGTCGATGATCTTGATCCCTGGCCAGCGTATTGTCATAACTTCCGTGTTAGTTTTTCGACCATCATCTGTTTCCATTGCGGGAAATCGCCTGCGAGGATATGCTCACGGGCCATGCGCACCAGTCGCAAATAGAACGCCACGTTATGCAGGCTCGCGATCTGCGCGGCCGTCATTTCGCCCGCGATGGCCAGGTGGCGCAGGTAGGCTTTTGAGTATTGCGTATCGACGAACGCCTCGCCGTCCGGGTCGACGGGCGAGAAGTCGTTGCGCCATTTTTCGTTGCGGATGTTGATCATGCCTTCCGCGGTGAACAGCATGCCGTTGCGGCCGTTGCGCGTAGGCATCACGCAGTCGAACATATCCACCCCGCGGTCGATGGCCTCCAGGATATTCACCGGCGTGCCCACCCCCATCAGGTAGCGCGGCTTGTCCTGCGGCAGCACGGCGTTGACCGCCTCGATCATCCGGTACATCACGGGGGCGGGCTCGCCGACGGCAAGGCCGCCGATGGCATAGCCTTCCGCGCCGAATTGCTGCACGAACTCGGCCGAGCGCACCCGCAGGTCCTCGTAGGTGCATCCCTGCACGATGGGGAACAACGCCTGCGGGTGTCCGTATAAGGGCTGCGTTTGCGCGAATTGCGAGAAACAGCGCTCCAGCCAGCGATGGGTCAGCCCGAGCGACTTGGCGGCATAGTCATAGGGCGCGTCGCCGGGCGGGCACTCGTCGAAGGCCATCATGATGTCCGCGCCGATGATGCGCTGGGTGTCGACGACGTTTTCGGGGGTGAAGAGATGTTTGGAACCGTCGATGTGGGACGAGAAACGGCAACCTTCTTCCGATAGTTTGCGTACCCCGGCCAGCGAAAACACCTGGAATCCGCCGCTGTCGGTGAGCATGGGCCCGTCCCACGACGAGAATTTATGCACGCCTCCCGCCTGCCGCAGCACGTCCATTCCGGGCCGCAGGTACAGGTGATACGTATTGGCCAGGATGATGCTCGCCCGGGCTTCTCCGGCCAGGTCGCGGTGGTAGATGCCTTTGACCGCGGCCGCGGTGCCGACGGGCATGAATACGGGCGTTTCGATCACCCCGTGGCCGGTGGCGATCGTCGCAGCCCTTGCGGCAGAGCCCGCGGCGGTATGTTGCAGTTCGAATTTCAATCCCGTAGCGTGTTGCATCCGGCAAAGATAGCAAAAAACCGGATGCATCGCGCATCCGGTTTTCTGTAAAACAATTTGGGACGCCGGGCAGAAAAGTCAACGTGTTTGCAGTTGCGTTACTTGCCACGGCCCGTCGGGTTGTTTCTCAAGCGACACGGTCACTTTCACGTCCTGCGATTTACCTTTGACGCGGAAGTTCAGCACAGCGGTGCCGTGTCCGTCGACGACCCCGATGCTCCCGGTCGTCAGCGTACTGTAGCCTGTCACCCCGCCTGTCAAACCCTGAATATCCGGGTCTGTTGCGACATATCCGAAGGCCGCCTGTCCTGCGGCGGAATTGCGCAACATGCAGTTTCCGCAAAAAATGCCCGATACGAATATCAATGCCGACGAACACACTAAAGTCGTTATCCGCTTGGCACGCGTGGCTTTACGGGGATTTTCGATCACGATGGTTTGCGTACACAGGTCGCCCCACCTGCGCTTGTCGCGCCGGAAGATCATGACAAACACCTCGATCGGCCAGATGATCAGGAAAAAGTTGCGCAGCGCAAGCATCATTTTCGGGGGTGCCGCTTCCCGGTCGCGGTTGTCCCTGACCAGGATCCCGGTGATCCATCGACCCGGACTGCTGCCCCCGATGAAATCTTTACAGAAAAGCACGGCGAAAAAAACGATCATGGCCGCAACGGTCCACAGCGTCCGGGGAAACACCTCTCCCTCCCCGTCAAAAACAGGTCCGTTTACAGCGAATATGACGACGGGCAGCGCGAAGCAAAAAAGTGTGTAGTCGATCAAAAAAGCGGCGATACGCCTTGTCCGGGTCGCAATTTCCATCGGTTGAGCGGTTTTTGGGTTAGAAATCAGGCTGTCGGCCGTACAAAAATACAAAACAAAAATACAAAACATTCCGTCATCGGGCGTATGTCGGTTTGGGCGTTTGCCGCGGATTTGCTACCTTAGCGCCGTCTTACATAGGGGTGCTGGGGTCCGCAGGGGCCGCGGCTGAGATCATACCCATTGAACCTGATGCGGATAATGCCGCCGAAGGGAGAAGGGTTAACTTATTTATTAAGTTAAACCGCAGGCGGCGCGCGACCTCTATGCGCCTTACGGGCAACCGGTCCCGGACAACCTGCGACAAAACACATTTCAAACATATGGAAACTTTGGTTTCGGGCGGGATCGTCGCATCCTATTTCGAAAAGCTCAGTTCGAACCTTTCGGTCGATGCCGCGATCGTGGGCGGCGGTCCTTCGGGGCTTGTGGCGGCGTATTACCTCGCGAAAGCGGGCAAACGGGTGGCGCTTTACGAACGCAAACTGGCCCCGGGCGGGGGCATGTGGGGCGGTGCGATGATGTTCAACGACATCGTGGTGCAGCACGACGCCATCCACATCCTCGACGAGTTGGGCGTCACGTACAGGCCGTATAAGGACGGCACTTACCTGCTCGATTCGGTGCACGCCACGTCGGCGCTGATCTACGCCGCGACCCGTGCCGGGGCGACGGTCTTCAATTGCTATTCGGTGGAGGACGTGGTGTTCAGGGACGACGCGGTGGCGGGACTGGTGGTGAACTGGGCTCCGGTAATGCGTGAGGGAATGCACGTCGATCCGCTGATGGTGGCCTCGAAGGCGGTTCTGGAAGGCACGGGCCACGACTGCATGGTGGCGCGGCTCGTGGCGCGCAAGAACGGCGTGCGGCTGGACACGCCGACGGGCGATGTGATCGGCGAGCGGTCGTTGTCTGTGGAGCTGGCCGAGCGCACGACCATCGAGAATACGAAGGAGGTCTACCCGGGGCTGTTCGTATCGGGCATGGCTGCAAACGGCGTGAGCGGCAGTTTCCGGATGGGTCCCATTTTCGGCGGGATGCTGCTGTCGGGTAAAAAGGCCGCGGAGTTGATGATCCGGAGGATTGAAAAGATTTAAAGAATCCACGGCGCGGAGCGATACAACTCAGAGTGGAAAAGGTTCCTGCATTTTGCCTTAGGCAAAATGCCCATGTCCGCGGCCCGGAATCTTTGATTTCGCCCCCGCAGCCGCGGACATGAAGAATTTGCGCTCGGGGTGCGACTCCGCGCCAGGATTTAATATTGCCAATGATGGAAAACTTCGGATTATACGTCATCGCGACACAACCCCGGCTGGGCCACGAGGAGGTGGCGCGGATCTGCGTGCGGCAGGGTGTGAAGATGCTCCAGTTGCGCGAGAAAGGGATGCCCGACCGCGAATTGCTGGATATCGCCCGGCGCATGAGGGCGGTCACGGCGGGCACGGCTACGCGTTTTATGATCAACGACCGCCCGGATATAGCCGTGCTGTGCGATGCGGACGGGGTGCACCTGGGCCAGGACGACCTGCCGGCCGATGAGGCCCGGCGGATCGTGGGGCCGGATAAGATCATCGGCCTTTCGACCCACAGCCTTGCCCAGGCCCGGGCGGCGCTTGCCCGACACCCCGATTACATCGGTTTCGGGCCGGTATGGCCGACCACGACCAAAGCCGTTCCCGACCCTGCGGTGGGCACGGCATTATTACGGGAGGTATTGGCGGCGGTCCCGGTCCCGGTGGTGGCGATCGGCGGGATTTTCCCGGAGAATGTGCATGAGGTGCTGGCTGCGGGGGCGCATAATTTCTCTTTGGTTCGCTATTTGATGGATACCGCGGATACGCAGCGACGCATCGCCGCGCTTCAGGCGATGGCGGGCGTGTGATTTTTTCTTATCTTTACCCGCAAAAGAATCTTCTATGCAGACCACAGCCAAAACTCCCCGTACGGCCCGCAAGGTGCTGATCTGGGCGTCGGCGATCATCGTCGTAGCGCTCGCCATCTTCATTTACGTCCGTTTTTATTTCGTGTTCGGCGAGGGCGTCAAGTCCGGACAGTTGAATTTCATCGTCCATAAGGGCTACATTTTCAAGACCTACGAGGGTCGCATGATCCAGGTGGGCTACCGCTCGGCGTCGGGCACGATCCAGTCGAACGAATTCGAATTTTCGGTCACGGACCCTGCCGTGGCCAAAGAGCTTGAGATGAAGAGCGGACGGATGCTCGACCTGCATTACAAGGAGTATCTGGGGCGGCTGCCGTGGCGCGGGATGAGCAAATATGTGGTCGACCGTATCGAAAGCGACCGCACCGCGGCAGGGGAACAAACCCCGCCGCCCGCCTTTCCCGATGGGGTGCAATAGTTTTGCATTTTTCTGTTTTGAAAAGGTCATTCTGTATTTGAATAAATGGTAATACATACCATAACTCATCGTGCATTTAGAACCGGAAAATATTCAATGCCACACTTTGTCATTAGTAAGTGATTTAGCAAAGGGTATGGAGCCGGTTCGCAGCCAGCGGAGGACGGATATCGAGCCGCAGGCGAGATGATCGGCCCTCCGCGCCGGGTGGCTGCAGGCCGACAGATTTGCATCGCAAATCTGATAATAACATTATTGTATCTTGGATGGCTTTCATTTTATAAATACACAACGGGTATATTACCTGAAATACGCTTGGTAATGGGAGCGCGGCAAAAGTATCTGGCGGAAATATTATATCAAAAATACGGTCACGGGAATCATCCGAAGCCTAATGGCGATAACCGCCTTAAGGATAGCGAACTTTTTACAAAAGATGCTTTCTCCGTCGTTTCAGACATACCTATTCTGAGATTATCTATATACGAAATCTATGACAATAGGACTGTAAACAATTTAATTGAAGAAGCAAATAAGTACAAGTTACTTGAATTTATCCATAAAAAAATTACAGCTTTATAAAATGGCCTCAAATATAATCCACAAAGATTGTGGGTTCCGCATCGCTCAATGCGAAGTCCGCGGCCCGGCCCTCCCCGAAGCCCGAGGCTACGGACCTTTACGGCGAATTTGAAATTTTACTACCTTTACGGCTTAAATGACCGTCTATGGAATCCAAACTCAAACTATACAACACCCTCTCCCGCACGAAGGAAGATTTCGTCCCGCTTGCGCCGCCGCGGGTAGGCATGTACGTCTGCGGCCCCACGGTCTACGGCGATCCGCACCTGGGCCATGCCCGTGCGGCGGTGACGTTCGATATCCTGTTCCGCTGGCTGACCGCTTCGGGCTATAAGGTGCGTTACGTGCGCAACGTGACCGACGTAGGCCACCTGGAGAACGACTCGGACGAGGGCGAGGACAAACTCGAAAAACGTGCCCGGCTGGAGCAGTTGGAGCCGATGGAGGTGGCGCATTACTATACGGAGCGTTACCGTAAGGCGATGGAGCGGCTGGGGATGCTCAGCCCGTCGATCGAGCCGCGGGCGTCGGGCCACGTGATCGAGCAGATCGGGATGGTGCGTGCGATTCTGGATCACGGCTACGCCTACGAGA
>JAVBNK010000130.1:0-20174 GCA_031551595.1 Rikenellaceae bacterium
TTTTAGGTTAGTCTGCGAATCTCTCGTTCGCAGCGACAATGTCTGAAACGGCAGGGGGTAGTGCGAATACCTCCTGTCTTTTTCCGGCCTCAATCCATCCCCATAGGCAGCCTGGTTTTAAGGTGAATTACAAACAACAAAGGGTGTATAATGTTTTTTTACCGGATACACTCCTGGAAGGAGTGTATCCGGTAAACGGCCCATGGGCCGTTTACCTCATGATCCGCAGGTTGCTCAAACGCAGCCTGCGCTATTTCAACCCGACGACTATTTTGCGCCCATCGGCGGAGAAATCCATATCGGTCGTCGCCGCAACCTTGCGGAGGATCTCTTCCAGCGGGGTTCCGCTTTCGAACGTCCCGGTGAACAACCGGTCGCGCAGGGATTCCGAACCCGGCGCGAATTCGAACGACACGTCGTACCAGCGCGACAACTGGCGGGCGATCCTCCACAACGGCATCCCCTGGAATTCGAACACGCCGTGAACCCATGACGTATATAACGAAACGTCCACGTCGGCCAGTTTCAGCGTGCCTGTGCCCGCATTCCAGTTGGCCTGCTGGCCCGGATGCAGCAAGGCGCCCTTCTCGCCGTCATGGAATTCGACCGACCCGCTGACGAGCGTGGTCACCACTTCGCCGTCCGAAGGATAGGCCGAAACGCAGAAACCGGTGCCCAACACCCTGACCGTACTGCCGCCGGCATGGACCACGAACGGCCGTCCGGCATCGTGCATCACCTCCAGGTAGGCCTCGCCCGAAAGGCGCACCTCCCGCACCGGGCCCGACATATCGGCCGGGAACACCATCTCGGTTTCCGAGTTGAGCCATATGTGCGTACCGTCAGGCATAATGAAGTCATAAAGCGACCCGCGCGGAACGATGATCGTATTGTAAGCGTCGGACGCCGCGCCGACGGCCAGCAGGCGGTTCAGCGAATCGGATGAGATGCCATGGAAGCCTTCTTCGTCGGTAAGGTTGACGATCGACCCGGTGCCCATACGCAGGATGGCTTTATTCGACGCGGCGGGAATAGACACCTGCGCATAGCCGTCGCCCGGACCGCTCCCCGGCCAGGCAAGGATCCATACGGCGACCGCCACGGCAGCCGCAGCGGCCGACCATGCGGCAATCCTCAAACTACGGCGGGGGCGGGCTGCGGCCGTAGCGGCTAACCCGTCACGGAGTTTTTCCCACGCCGGGTCGCCGCCTGCGGGAACATGCAGCGTTTTGAGCAATTTATCCGCACCGCGCACCTGCATGAACAACCTGCGGGCACGACGGTCGGACCGGATCTGCGCGGACAATTCGGACAGTTCGGCTTCGGTCAGCGAGCCGTCGCAATAGCCGGCGATCAATTCATATATTCTTTCTTCGGTCATGATTTTCGTGAGGAGTCGTTTATCTTTATATTCCAAAAAACACCGAAACGGGTGACATGCGGACAATAAAAAATTGCGGGACGGATAAAAAAATATCCGTCCCGCAATCGGTTTTGCCTTTAATTTGCGGATTACTTGCGTTTAAGGCTGCATTTACATGCGCGGCGGGCTTTGCCTGCGGTAGCGGTCGCGGCTTTGAATTCTTCTTTGTCGAATTTGGCCGCAAGGATATCCAACGCACGTTGTTCGTCCGCAGCGGCCACCACCAATTCGATCGGGGTGCTCGTCAACGGCAGTACGTTATGAATATCTTCATGCAACAGCGAACACCCGATCCCTGCCGATTCGAGCAATCCCTGGGCTAACGTCGCTTCCTGCTCGGAGTCGAACGTACGGAGGGTCACAATCTTAGATTCATCCATGGCTATGGCGTTTTTGTTAAGTAAATATAAGGTTATTATCCCTCTTTTGCAATACCCGTACCATAAAAAAACGCGGTGTCCTGCAGGACACCGCGTTGCGACATTTCGGAGCGGGGCCTATTTCACTTCGATCGTGAAATCGCTCTTATAGCAGACCAAGGCCCATTCCTGGTTAACGTGGTTGCCGCCGCGGCGCTGCTGGTTGAAACGGTAAGGCATCCGCAGCAATGGCTGCGTACTCTGGTTGAGGGCCGACTCGTAGGACTGGCTGCCGCTGCGGGCCACATAAGCGCCGATGAACAGTTTGGCCGCATCGTAACCCCGGTAGGCGTAGAGCGTGGGCACCGTGCCGAATGCCGCGATATAGCGGCGGTTGAAGTCCTGCACACGCCTGTCGGCCGCATCGGCCTGGTACGAGGCCACGAAACACAGGTTGAGTTTAAAAAAAAGCGTGCGGTCGACGTTCGTGAAGCGCTGCCAGCGCGACGAGCCCACGATCCGGATATTCCCCGTCCGGACGCCGCGGGCATTGAGGTTCGTACGCACCGAACTGACCCGCGCCATGAAGTTGTCGATCGTATACTCGTCCCTGATCAGCACGACGAATATATTGTCGGCGCCCCCTTTGAGGTAATCGTCCAGGCCCGAGGCCGTCGTCGACCCGGAATAGGTCAGTTTTTTATAATTGGCCGGCAGCAACGGCCGGATCTCTTCCTCAAGTTCCGTGTCGTTCGAAGCGCTGTACACCACCACCACGTTACCGCCCGACGAAAGCAGCGTTTTCAGTTTGTCGTATTTGGTTTCGGCGGCCGGGGAGAGCTGGTAGAGCAACGGGCTTTCGTTGTCGCTGACGTTGGCCAGCGGCGAAACCACAGCCACCCGGTGGTCCTGTGCGAAGCGCAGCACGGGCGCCAAGGCCTCCTCATAGACCGGGCCTATGATCAGGTCGGCCGATGCGAAGGGTTGGGAATTGACGATCCCGGCCGTCGTCTGTTCGGAGCGCTCCGTATCGTAGAGGCCCATATCGATGCTTACGCCCTGCCGTTTGAGGTCTTCCAGCGCCAGGAGCGTCCCCTGGTAGAAATCGAGGAAATTGGTATTGTTGCCGCCCGCCGTACCCATCGGCAGCATCAGCGCCACATCCACCGTGCCTCCCGCATAGGGTTTTGGCTCGACGTTCGCCGTGAACAACCCGCCCAACGGGTTGCGCTCCCCGTCCCCGGCCCGGGCCGCGGTTTCGGCGACAGGCGGCGGTCCGGCCGGCTGGCCTTCCACGGGCGCCGCCGCGGGCGTCAACTGTTTCTCCACCGGGATCTTGACGATCCTTCCGGCTTTGAGCGTTTCGGCCGTGATGCCGTTCGCCTGAGAGATCCGGACCTTCGGCACGTTATACTGTTAACCCAGCCCGTAAAGCGTTTCCCCCGGGCGCACCAGGTGGTAATCCGCACCGGGCGTCACGCTGCTCAGCGCCTCGGCATACTGCGTCCATTGCTCGCCGATCTGCCGTTCGTTCTGGCTGCCGACGCTCCCGCGGCGGATGTTCAGCTTCTGCCCCACCGACAGGTGCAGCGGATCGAGGTCCGTATTATCTTCCATGAGCGTCTGTACCGAAACGCCGTAGCGCCTCGATATCGCATAGGCCGTTTCGCCCTGGGCCACCGTATGGATCTCATAACGGCGCATGCCCAGTTTATCGGCCAGCGACTTGCGCGCGTCCTCCGCAGGGATTTTAACCGCCTGTCCCTCGCGCAACCCTTCGGCAGCCTGGGGGTTGTTCTTTACGATATCGGCGGCATCCACACCGTACAGTTTGCCTACCGAGTAGAGCGTTTCGCCTTTCTGCACCGTGTGGACGTAATAGTTCACCCCGGCGATGTTGACGATGTTATCGCTGCGGGCGCCGCGCACGAACTGGGCCTGCGCCGGCGACGCACCAAACGCAAGCAGGGCGATAACCATACCGCCCCCCGTGGCTTTTCGTATGAATCCTTTCATTGAATGCTTCATTTGAGGAACCGATATTGCATTCCGCTTGGAGGAATGCGCGAATCCGCGGCCCGGAATCTTTCATTCCGCCCCCGCAGCCGCAGGTTCGAATCCTTCGACCGCAGCCGGGACCGGGTCTTCCTGATTAATTCTTGAGCGACCTGAGCCGTATCTCAGTGATCACTTTTTTGGTGTAGTTGGGGAAGTCGCCCTCCATCATCCAGGTATAGTAGCTCGGCTCCTTGGCGAAAACCTCCGCCACCGGACGCCCCTTATGCTTACCGAAACCGAACACCTCCACCCCTTTCTCATCGAAAATGATGCGCCCGGCGTAATCGGCCGTGCGGTCGCGGGTCGAAAATTCAGCCAGGTAATCCACATCGTTGCGCAGGTCGTCGTAACGTTCCAGCTGCGATTTGAGCACCTCGTACGTCGCCCGCGTATCGGCCTCGGCCGAGTGGGCATCGGATAAATCCTTGTCGCAGTAGAATTTATAGGCCGCCACCAGCGTGCGTTGCTCCTTCATGTGGAAAATATTCTGCACGTCGATCATCCGCCGTTTCTTGAAGTCCACATCCACGCCCGCGCGCAGAAACTCCTCGACCAGTACCGGGATGTCGAACTTATTGGAGTTGTACCCCCCGAAATCGCACCCCTCGATCCACGCGGCCAGCGACCTGGCCACCTCGCGGAACGTCGGGCAATCCTTCACGTCCCCGTCCGTAATATGGTGCACGGCCGTCGCCGCCTCCGGGATGTGCATCTCGGGGTTCAGGCGGCGCGGTTTGACCTCCTCGCGGCCGTCCGGGCAGACCTTCATCAGCGAAATTTCGACGATGCGGTCCTTCGACGGGTCGATCCCCGTGGTTTCCAGGTCGAGGAAAACGATCGGATTTTTAAGGTTCAGTTCCATCGGTTCAGGGTTTGCATGGATGTTAATTTCATGAAAGGTCGTGAGTCGTTATCCGATGATTTCCAGACCGCCGGGAGGGCGTAGCGGTGTTCTGCGACGAACGGGGGCGGGAGGGGAAAGCACAGGAAAGAGCCATTGGGTTTCGTAAGAATAAATTCCGTACAAACCTAACCGTTAATGAGCATCGGCATGAGCAGCATCAGCGTCGTGCTGGGCTGTTTGTCGTCATAGATGGGCTTGAATACGCCCGCACGGGTCGAATCCGCCAACTCGACCGTCACGCCGGGAGTTTCTGTATTGGCGAGGATTTCCACCAGGAACGTCGATTTGAACCCGATGCTGATCTTTTCGCCTTCGTAGTTGCACGAGAGGGTTTCGTTGGCCGACACCGAAAAATCGAGGTCCTGCGCCGTGAGGTTGATCACCCCAGGGGCGATGTCCATGCGGATCAGGTTAGTCGATTGGTTCGAGCAGACGGCCACGCGTTTGATGCCGTTGAGCAGTTCCATGCGGTCGACGATCACCTTGTTGGGGTTGTTGGCCGGGATCACCGCGTTGTAGTTCGGGTAGTTGCCTTCGATCAGGCGGCACACCACCGTATAGTTTTTAAGCGTGAACTGCACGTTCTTCGAATCGAACTCCACCCGGATCGCGTCGTCCTCCTTGGGCAGCACCGTCCGCAGCATATTGGCCGGTTTTTTGGGCAGGATGAACGAGGCCGACACCTCGCCGTTGTCGCCCTCGGCAGTGAATTTCACCAGTTTGTGGGCGTCCGTGGCCACGAAAGTGCTCAACGCGGGCTCGATGTTGATATACACGCCGTTCATCACCGGGCGCAACTCGTCGTCGGCCGTGGCGAAGATCGTTTTGTTCAGGCCGTTCAATAACGTATCGACCTCGAATTTCAGTTCCGTTTTCGACGCCTCGAATTCAGGCAGCGCGGGATAGCTCATGCCCGAAATGCCGGGCAGGGCCAGCGAGCCGCTCTTCCAGCTGATGTGGATCTCCCAGGTGGTTTCGTTGGCCTCGACGGTGAGGGGCTGCTCCGAGAATTCCTTGAGCGAATCGAGCATCAGTTTCGCCGGGGCGGCGATCACGCCTTCTGCCTCGGTGCTTTCGACCCTGAGGCTACCCACGAGGGTGGTTTCAAGGTCCGAAGCGGTCACATGCAGCACCCCGTCCCGCAGGTCCAGCAGGAAATAATCCAGGATCGGGAGGGTGTTTTTGCTGCTGATGACCTTTCCGGTGGTCTGCAGGAGCGACAAAAGCGCGGAGCTCGATACGACGAATTTCATATTTTCAGGTTTTTAATTGTTATCCGTTTTGACCTCCAAAGGTAAATATTTTTATTGGAATGTCGCCAACTTGTCGAGCGCAGTTACGATCATTTTATCGACAAACGGCTTGTAGTCCGTATTCATATCCTTGGCGGCACGCTGGGCGATGATCGTGCAGAGCGTGGCCGCACGGTGGCCCAGCAGCCGCGCAAGCCCCGCCAGCGCCGAGCCTTCCATTTCGAAATTGGTGATCCGGCGGCCGTGGAAGTCGAACGAAGCGATCTTGTCGTTCAGCCTGGGATCGGCGGGCAGCAGGCGCACATAGCGGCCCTGCGGGGCGTAGAAACCGGGGGCGGAAATGGTGATCCCCTCGCGCACCGAGTCGGCAAACAGCGCGGCCAGGTCGGGATGGGCGTCGATAAAGTAAGGTGCGGGACGTTGTTCGTTCCAGCCGGTATGCTGCACGAAAGCCTTCTCGATCTCCAGGTCGCACACCCCGTTGCGGCCGGCATAGAAATTCAGCAGGCCGTCGAAACCCACCGACGTGCGCGAGAAAAGGAACGTGCCGATCGGCAGGTCGGGTTGTATGGCCCCCGACGTACCCAGCCGCACCAGGGTCAATGGCCGGAAACGGTCGCGCACCGTGCGGGTCGAAAAGTCGATGTTGGCCAGCGCGTCCAGCTCCGTGACCACGATATCGATGTTGTCCGTGCCGATACCCGTCGAAAGAACGGTCATGGGTTTGCCTTTATAGCTGCCCGTAACACTCACGAACTCGCGGTTCTGTACCTTCGGGCCGGGGTTTTCGAAATAGGACGCCACCTGGTCCACCCGCCCGGGATCGCCGACCAGCACGACGATGTCGGCCAACTGGTCGGGGCGCATGTGGAGGTGGAAAATCGTACCGTCGGAGTTGATAATCAACTCGGATGAAGCTATTACCCTCTTTTCCATAAAAATATTTTTTTATCGCGTTATGGTCTACTTTTGCATAAAAGTAGTTATTTTGCAATAAAAATCATCGGAATGACCTTAATTAAATCCATATCGGGCATACGCGGGACCATCGGCGGTATGCCCGGCGACAACCTCACGCCTGCCGACATCGTACGCTTCACGGCGGCCTATGCACGCCTGCTGGGCGAAATGTATCCCGGCGGCCGACGATTGCGTGTGGCCGTCGGCCGCGACGCACGCATCTCCGGCCCCATGGTCGAGCACCTCGTGGCCGGCACGCTGGCCGGTTGCGGCATCGACGTGGTCAGCCTCGGGCTGTGCACCACTCCCGGCGTCGAGCTGGCCGTGGTGCGCCACAAAGCCGACGGCGGCATCATCATCACCGCCAGCCACAATCCACGCCAATGGAACGCCCTGAAACTGCTCGACGCCCGCGGCGAATTCATCGACGCCGCTCTCGGCGCACGCCTTCTGGAATTCGCCGACGAGGGGCATTTCGACTTCCCCGGCATCGAAAGCATCGGTTCAATCAGTGCGCCGCAACCATTTAACGACGAGCATATCGACGCCGTTTTATCCCTGCCATTGGTCGAAGTGGAAAAAGTGCGGGCGCGGAAATTTAAAGTGGCGGTCGATGCGGTCAATTCGGTGGGCGGCACGGTGATTCCGGAACTGCTGCGGCGCATGGGCGCCGAGGTAGTCGAGCTCTACTGCACCCCCGACGGCAACTTTCCCCACAACCCCGAGCCGCTGCCTGAGAACCTGGCCGAAATATCGGCGCTGGTCGTGCGCGAGAAGGCCGACCTGGGGGTGGTGGTCGACCCGGACGTAGACCGTTTGGCATTGGTGTGCGAGGACGGCACGATGTTCGGCGAAGAATACACGCTGGTGGCCGTGGCGGACTACGTGCTGTCGCGCACGCCCGGAAACACGGTATCGAACCTCAGTTCTACCCGCGCCCTGCGCGACGTGACTGAAGCCCGCGGCGGCAAATACCATGCGGCGGCAGTCGGCGAGGTGAACGTGGTCGCCAAGATGAAGGAAGTGGGCGCGGCGATCGGCGGCGAAGGCAACGGCGGGGTGATCTATCCCGAATCGCACTACGGGCGCGACGCGCTGGTGGGCGTGGCGCTCCTGCTGACCCATTTGGCCCGCGAAGGCAAGACCGCATCCGAATTGCGCGATTCCTACCCCTCCTATTATATATCGAAGAACAAAATCGAGCTCACGCCCGGCATCGATGTGGATTACATTTTAGCCGAAATGAAGCGCCGTTACGCCTCGGAGCAGGTCAATGACGCCGACGGCGTGAAGATCGACTTCCCGGCCGAGTGGGTGCACCTGCGCAAGTCGAACACCGAGCCGATCATCCGCATCTACAGCGAAAGCCGCGACCGCGCTTCGGCCGATGCCCTCGCCCGGCGGATCATTGAGGATATCAAGGAGATCGGGAGAATCGGATAGCCTGCACGCAGCCAGCGGAGGGTGAATACGCAGTTTTCAGCCCTTCGCCCGGGGTGGCTGCGGGCTGACAGCCTTGCAAGCAAGGCCGAAATAATACAGAAGAACAAACTTAAAACCATCCAGCAAAATGAAAAAGAGCCTTGATTACGCATTACAGAACCGCGAGCGGTTCGTGGAAGAACTGTTCGGATTGCTGCGCATCCCTTCGATCAGCCCCGGCGACGCCCACCGTCCCGACATGGACGCGTGCGCCGCATGGCTGCGCGAGGCGCTGCTCAAGGCGGGCGCCGACAAAGCCGAGGTGATGCAGACCGACGGCAACCCCGTGGTGTGGGGCGAGAAGATCGTCGACCCGTCGAAACCCACCATCCTCATCTACGGCCACTACGACGTGATGCCTCCCGAGCCCCTCGACGAATGGCGCACCGACCCGTTCGAGCCGGTCGTGAAGGACGGCCGCATCTGGTGCCGCGGCGCGAACGACGACAAAGGACAGCTGTTCATGCACGCCAAAGCCTTTGAATCCATGGCGGCTACGGGTACGCTGCCCTGCAACGTGCGCTTCATGCTCGAAGGCGAAGAGGAGATCGGGTCGCGCAGCCTTGAAAAATGGTGCACCGAAAACAAACACCTGCTCAAAGCCGACATCATCCTGGTTTCGGATACGAGCATGATCGCCTGGGACGTGCCCTCGATCACGTGCGGCCTGCGCGGGCTGTGCTACATGGAAATGGAGGTCGTCGGCCCGGCCCACGACCTTCACTCGGGGCTTTACGGCGGCGCGGTCGCCAACCCGGGCAACGTCCTGAGCCGCATCATCTCGCAGCTGGTCGACGACAAAGGCCATATCACCGTCCCCGGCTTCTACGACAAGGTGCGCGACCTGTCGGTCGAAGAGCGCAAAGCCCTCAACAGCGCCCCGTTCTCGGAAGAAAACTATAAAAAAGGCATATCGGTGGACGCCCTCGAAGGCGAGGCGGGCTACACGACCCCGGAGCGTACGGGCGTGCGCCCGTCGCTGGACGTGAACGGCATCTGGGGCGGGTTCACCTCGGAAGGCACCAAAACGATCATCCCGGCCCGCGCCAGTGCCAAAATTTCGATGCGCCTGGTGCCCCACCAGGATTTCCGCGAGATCGCCGGATTGTTCGAAAAGCATATCCGGACCCTCGCTCCGGCCAGCGTGAAGGTGAACGTGAAGTTCCTGCACGGCGGGGTGCCCTATGTCTGCCCGACCGACCTGCCGGCCTATAAGGCTGCTGAACGTGCCGTCGAGGCCACCTTCGGCAAAAAGCCCCTGCCCTTCTATTCGGGCGGAAGCATCCCTATCATCAGCACCTTCGAGCGCATCCTCGGCCTGAAGTCGGTGCTGCTGGGCTTCGGGCTCGACCGCGACGCCATCCACTCGCCCAACGAAAGCTACGGCCTGGACAACTTCCACCGCGGCATCGACACGATCATCCATTTCTTCCACGAATACTCTGCAAAATGAAAAAGATGACCGCTACACTGGCCGCCGCGCTGTTGTGCGCGGTGTGCGCCCACGCCCAGGCCCGGTACGACAGCCTGCGCAACTTCCCGGGCAAAGACGTACAGCAACTGATCGGCCAGGTGCTCTACCTGAAGGACAACGCCGCAGCCAGAGGCAACAACGGCTACGGCATCTTCGCCAAAACCGCCGATTTCGACCTGGGCCCCTACGGACGCAACGTATTCCGCGGCGTGAAAAGCGCCATACCCCTCGAAACCGTATCGGACTACGGCCGCATGGCGCGCCACTATTTCAAAGTGACCAACGTGGTGACCCGTCCCGAAAAATCGTTCACCAAAGCGGCCGTCAGCCACTACCTGGAATTGCAGGACATGGCCAACGGCGAGAAATGCTACGCCGTATACGAAGTCAGCACCCCGAAACTTTTCAGGGATTTCGTGGTGATGGGCTACTTCGAGAAGATGGGCCGGCTCTACACGGGCAGGACGTTCGTCTACACCGGCAAAGAGCCCTCCGGCAATCCGGCGGCCTACGCGGGGTTGCAGGACATGAAAGGCACGGGCCAGCGCAAGGACATCGAAGCCGATACGGAATGGACCTGTACCGACGTGGCCATCCAGGAAGGCGGCGACTACCAGGTGATCGCCGTGATGGAGAATCCGGTCTACGGCAAAGTCTATACCTTAGTATCCGACCTGCAGGACACCTCGGACGGCAACGCCAAATTCAAGACCTACGACGACCTGCGGGCCGACATCGGGCGGGCACAGCAAAAGGAGGCCGACCGCATCCGGCGTAACGCCGCCAGGTTGCAGGAAGCGACCGACCAATTCGGCGATGCGGCCGCACAGATGCTCGTCCGCGGCGAAGTGCAGAAAGGGATGACCAAAGAGATGTGCCGCTGGGCGCTGGGCGATCCCGCTTCAGTGGCCACCGTGACCGACCATAACGGCGACAAGGTCGAACAATGGAGCTACACCTCGGGACGTTACCTCTACTTCCGCAACGACAAACTCGAACGCGAGTCGAAGATCACCCCTTACAAGGACGACACGAAATACCTGCACAATTAGTGCGTCCGGACTGGCAATAGAGGGGACGCCCTGTGTGGCGTCCCCGTTTTACACTCCTCAAACAATGGTTTTATTCATGTCCGCAGCAAGCCACGGGGTATCACAAGGCCACAGTTGTCTGCGGCAACTGCAACATCCCGCGACCCGACGATTCCATCGTCGCCCCCACAGCCGCGGAATGTACATGAAAAACGCAGTAAACTGCGGGGGATTCACCCTCGATAGATTCCAGTCCGCGGCGCACGGCGCGTACTTACGACCGCAAACGACCGGTCCCTCCTCCGTGTTCGGCCTGCGGCCTTTCTCCTTATCGTTCGGCATCGTGCGAGAACTCCCGCACCCTCGTTCCTGCATCGGTTCGGGCGTCGGTTGGGCATTATCGTTTAACGAAATGCGTTTTCTCAGCAATACGAACGGATGTAAATATGTTATTTAGCGAAATTTCCCTATCATTGCAGGAAATTTACCCCGGATGACCCCGCAACTGCTCACCAAACCACGCGACGAAAGCGTCGACCTGCTCCGCGGGGTCGTCATTATCCTGATGGTGCTCGGCCACACCGAACGGCCCGAACTGCTCAAGGATTTCCTGAGTTGTTTCCGGATGCCGCTGTTCGTCATCGTGTCGGGGTTCTTCTTCAAGGCCCGCGAACCGTTCGGCGTATTCTTCGTCAAGAAACTCAACCGGCTGGTCGTGCCGTTCATGATCTATTCGTTCCTCAACTGGCTGATCACGCTGGGGATTATCGCCGGATGGCACCCCGAACTGATGGCCAAACAACTCACCCGGCCCGTTTTCATCCTCGCCGGGCTGGAATTCAACTCGGCCCTCTGTTCCAACCTGCCGCTGTGGTTCCTCACATTCCTGTTCTCGGTATCGATCGTCAATTTCGGCATACGTAAAATCACCCGCACACATTGGCAGGCGCTCCTCGCGGCCGCCGTCGCGGCCGCCGCAGGCACGTTGCTCACACGCCACATTTCGCTGGCCGCCGTGGCCGAGCGCTTCGGGGGAAACACCACCACCCTGCTGCTGCCCTACTACCTCAACGGGGCGATGGGCGCATGTGTGCTGTTCTGGTTCGGGACACTCTATTTCAAGGTGATCCGCGGATGGTTCGCCCAACTGAGCAAATGGCAGTCCGTGGCGCTGATGGTCGCCTGTTTCGGGCTGTACACCCTGCTGTTCCGCTACAACTGCCCGCCCAATACCGGCACGGGATTCAACCCGATCGACATCCGCATCTGCGCCTACGGCAACAACATCCTGCTGTTCTATGTGCTGGTGGCGCTCATGTTCACCGCCGTCACCCTGGCCTGCAACCTCGTCGGGCGCATCCGCATTATCAACTACATCGGCCGCAACACCAACGTGGTGCTGATCTTCAACTACCCGATCAAATTCCTGCTGTACGCCGCATTCCCGTGGATAGAACCCCACTGGTGGCTCGTCACGATCATCTACGTCGCGGCCAGCCTGCCGCTGATATGGCTGGTGAACCGCTACCTGCCCTGGACCATCGGGGAAAAACCCATTTTCAAGCAAGAAAAAGTATTCTCGTGGCTTCCTTTCCTCCGGCCCAAAGAGGTCCAGGCGCCTTAAAATCAAAGGGAGTATCCAGACGCAATATCGGCCCTCCGCGCCGGATGGCTACGGGCTGGCAACCTTACAAATCAGCACTGATCATCACTACGACAGCCCGCAGACATTAAAATACAACAAGATATAATATCTATTATAAGAATCCCCACAGCTTGTTACGGGTACTTGTAATGGTTGCGACTGCCTGGGGCAATCGCCATCTCCCGTGGCCCGAAATCTCTGATTTCGTCCCCACCCCCGCAGCCGCGGGAGATGGAGGTAGGATCGTTGTGAACGGCGGGGAATTCATCCTCAGGGATTAAAACTCCACGTAAATCATGCCCGCGGAACACGCGGGTTTCCATTCCGGACCCTCTGAAACCAAACGGATGGCTTCCCGGTCGCATGAGGGGCAGAGGGGCTCCGTAACCCGCACACTGACCGGCCGGCCCGTGCTGTCCACATCGAAGATCAACCGGACCACGCCTTTCACCCTGGCGCACTCGTCCGACGGACGGCGCATATTGCGTTTCAGGTAGCGGGTATATTTCACATAACCGTCCTGCGGAACGGCCTGCGGGGCCGCATCCCCCTTCGCGGAGTATGCGCTCGCCTTGGCCCCGGAATAATCCCTGGCGGAGGCGACGCCCGTTACGGCGGCCCCATCCCGGCGGTCGGCCGAATCCGCCGTCTCCATCACGGCAGCCTGCGGCACGGCGACCAGCCCGGCAGCCATAACCGCCCGATCTTCTTCCGGTTCAGGGATCACCGCAGCGATCATATCCCAGAAAACCGGCGGTTCGAAATCAATGGAGGGCGCCTCGGACAGGTCGCGCTCGAATTCCGAAAAATCGACTAAGGTTTCGATGGGCAGTTTTTCCGCATAACCCTGCGCCAGCAGTTGCCCCCCCTCCGTCCGTCCGGCCATCGAAAGCAGGTGCTGGCGGCGGGCAAGGGTCATAAGATATCCCCCGGCAGCCATGCACAGCAGCAACGACGCGGCCACGCCCCATGTGCGGGCGCGTACGAAAAGGCGGCGGGGTGTGCGGCGCGTACGTTGCGCGACGAGGGCCTGCATACGCTGCAACGCCTCGCCGTGGCCGCCGGGGAACGCCCCGTAACCCTCCAGCGCGTCGGCCAGCAAGGGGTCTTCCATCGCCGCGCGTTCCAGGTCATGCGCCTCGCGGACATCCGCCCGCCCGTGTATGTAATCCGTCAGTTTCATTTCACACCTTTGGCCTGAAGGCATAGTTTAAGGTTGCGTTTCCCGTTCTGTATGTAGCTTTTCACCGCCTGCACCGAATACCCGCTCCGCTCCGACACCTGCGCATAGGACAAACCCTCCAGGAAGAACATCACGACCGACGTGCGTTGAGTCGCGGGCAACCTGTCGATACATTCGCCCAAGGCCTGTTCGCTCCGTCCTTCGGCCGCCTCATCCAATAGATGCAAAACCGGGTCGGATTCCATAAAATAATTGCCGTCGAATTCAACTTCCACCACTTTTTTCCTGCGCAGCAGTTGCAGGCAATGGTTGCGGGCCACGGAATGGACCCAGGTGCGGAAAACCTTGATATCATAGTCTGCAATGCGTTCCAGCAGCATCCCGAACATCCCCATCACGGCGTCTTCGGCCGCCTCGGGCGAACGCATATACTTCAGGCACACCCCGTACAACAAGGGAATATACCGCTCGTAAAGCTCCCCGAAATAGCGGCTGTCGCCCGTGCGGACGTACAGGCCGAGGAGTTCTTCATCGCTCCGCTTTGGCTCCATAGAGGCAAATGTAAGACTTTATTTTCAAAATAATGCCCCGGCATGTGGTCGGCACGCAGCCGGCGAAGGGTGAATACGCATGTTTTCAGCCTTTCGCACCGGCCGGCTGCAGGCTGGCAGCCTTGCCATGCAAGGCTGATTAAGAGCTTGTTTGAATTTTCTCATCGAAGGTGTTTTCGAAGGATTTTCCGATGATTTTTGAGGTGAAATAAGGCGAATAGTGGTTCTATTTATTAACGAATTTCAGCGAAAAAAAGCGCGGAAAAGGATCGAAAAGAACGAGAATGAGAAATTTCAAACAAGCTCTAAGTGTGCCGGATTATTTTTATGGAATCTTCCGCGGCACCGCATCTAAAAAGCAAACGGACCCAGAGTTTGTCTATGAATTTTTCTCAAAAAGAATTGTGAGTCAGTTTTGAGAAAAATTCATAGACAAACTCTCACTAAAACACAACCATTATGAAAAAACTGTTTGCATGGATCGCCGCGGCCCTGTGCGCCACCTCGCTGGCCGCCCAGACGGTGACCGTCACAGGCACGGTCACCGACAGCAGGAACAATCCGCTTCAGGGAGCGGAAGTAACGACGCAGCAGCGAAAAACAAAGACCGACGCCACAGGGAAATACTCCATTTCGGCAACGAAAGGCGACATCCTCTCCTTTTCGCTCCATGGCTACGAGCCCCAATGGATATGTGCCACGCAAACGGTACACCCTGTGACGATGGCCGGACGGACGGAGATGGACGCCCCGTTCTTCGTCGTCGAAGACATGCCCACATTCCGGGGCGGCGACATCCATACGTTCCGCAAATGGGTACGGGAGCGTGTGGCGTATCCGGACACCGCCAAAGAAAAGGGGATCGCGGGCAGGGTCGTCATCAAATTCGTAGTCGGGAAGGACGGCTCGGCAGGGCGCATCGAGATATTAGTTTCGCCCGACCGTTCGCTTTCGGACGAGGTCGTCCGGGTACTCCTGTCCGCCCCGAAGTGGACGCCGGGCAAACAGCGTGGCGTACCCGTACCCGTCACTTTCACCCTGCCCGTCGAGTTCGGCGACCCGAAAGCGGAACCGACGCGGGCCATATCTCCGGAAGCCCGGCCCCAAGAGGTCGATTTCATGGATTTCACCGAAGACGCGGTGGTGGTGAAACACGAGGCGTCGCACGACGGATACGGGAACGCAACGTCGGCGAGGTTCGCATACATGGCCGCAGCCAATTCCCCGCAAAGGGCCAATCCCCATGACTACGAAGGCACGGAACAGTATGCCGGGATCGCCGAAAACCGCTTCGCCGAAGCGGCGAAAGAACCTCTTTCGACCTTCTCGATCGACGTGGACGCAGCCTCGTACGCCAACCTGCGGCGCTATATCAACCGCGGCGAGCTGCCTCCGGCCGACGCCATACGCACCGAAGAGCTGGTCAATTACTTCAGCTACGACTACCCGAAGCCCGAAGGCAAAGACCCCGTGCGGATCACCACCGAGGTCGGACGCTGCCCGTGGAACCCGCAGAACCGCCTGGTGCGCATCGGCCTGAAGGCCCGCGAGATTCCAGGCGGCAACCTTCCCGCCTCGAACTTCGTGTTCCTGATCGACGTTTCGGGTTCGATGAACGGCCCCGCACGCCTGGGACTGGTCAAATCGTCGCTCAAACTGCTGGTCAACAACCTGCGCGAGAAGGACCGTGTGGCGATCGTGGTCTACGCAGGGTCGGCGGGCGAAGTGCTGCCCTCGACATCCGGCGGCGACAAACAGCGTATCCGCGAAGCCCTCGACCGGCTCTCCGCAGGCGGCTCGACGGCCGGCGGCACAGGCATTCGGCTGGCGTACGGCGTGGCCCGCGAAAATTTCATCAAAGGCGGCAACAACCGGGTGATCCTCTGCACGGACGGCGACTTCAACGTCGGGGTCAGCTCGCCGCAGGAACTCGAAAAACTGATCGGACAGGAGCGTCAGGGCGGCGTATTCCTCACCGTGCTGGGCTACGGCATGGGCAACTACAAGGACAACCGCCTGCAAACCCTCGCCGAGAAAGGCAACGGCAACCATGCCTACATCGACAACCTGCAGGAAGCCAACAAAACGCTCGTCACCGAATTCGGCGGCACGATGTACGCCGTGGCCAAAGACGTTAAACTGCAGATCGAATTCAACCCTGCACAGGTGAAAGCCTACCGGCTGGTGGGCTACGAGAGCCGGCTGCTCAACAAGGAAGATTTCAACGACGACACCAAAGACGCGGGCGAAATGGGCGCGGGACACACCGTGACGGCATTCTATGAGGTGGTTCCCGCCGGATCGGCCTTCAACTATGGCGGCAACGTCGATCCGCTGCGCTACCGGCCCGTCAGCAAAACCGCCCCCGCGCAACGGTATGACAACGCTTCGGCGGAGATGCTCTACGTCAAACTGCGCTACAAGCAGCCCGACGGCGACACCAGTTCCAGGATCGAAGTGCCGCTCGTCGATCGCGGCGGCGACAACGTGAGCGCCGGTTTCCGGTTCGCCTCGGCCGTAGCGATGTTCGGACAACTGCTGCGCGACTCGCAGTTCAAAGGTTCCGCGACGTTCGGCCGGGTAGCCGCCATCGCCCGCCGGGGTCTCGACGACGACCCGCAGGGCTACCGCCGTGAGTTCATCCGCCTGGCCGAAGCGGCCAAAGGACTGAAATAGACCCGTTCCGCAGTCCGGGGAGGAATGTCGAATCATCCCTTCCCGGCGGCGGCACGTTTATTGCCGAATTTTGCATACCTTTGCTTATGCAAACCTGACTTCTATGAAATATATCCTGGCAACCGTAGCCGCTGCGGCACTGCTGTGCGCATGCGGGCAGAACCAACGCAAGAACCTCCCCCCGCAGCCCTCCATGGACGAGCTCAGGGCACAGATCCCCGGGCCCGAGAAAGCCTACAATTCGGGCCCGATCACCGTCGATGCGAACGGGCAGGCCATCATCCGCGGCACGATCGACGGCGTGGGCGATTCGCTGGTCTACACCATTGCGGCCGACTCGAACCAGATCGTTTCCGTGCGGCTGGCGCCCGACGAGGAACCCGCCAATATCCGCATCCGCCAATTCATCTCGCCCTCGGGCGAGGCGGACGGCCCGTTCGGCCTGAAACTCGACCGGAGGCTCGACACCACCGGCGTGTGGAAACTGATCATCGACGAAAGCCTGATGAACGGCGAAGACTACAAAGGGGCTTTCACGATGACCGTGATCGTACAGTAGGATGAACGGCTGGCAGGTCCTCGCACAGGTCGGCGGGGCGCTGTACGTGCTGGCGGCCCTGTTGACGGTCATCAGGATCATCCACGACACGCGCAACCCCGTCAAATCGTTGGCATACGTCATGCTGACGGTATTCGTGCCGTTCGTGGGCATGGCCGTCTACTACTCCTTCGGGCTGAACTACCGCAAACGCCGCCTGTACCGCCGCAAACGCATCGAGGACAGCGAACTGTTCGGCCGGCTGCAGAAATTCATCGCCCAACACACCGAAGACGAGATGGCCGCCCGGCCGGAGCCCTTCGGCGGCAACGAGAACCTGGCGCGGATGCTGGTCCGGGGATGCTGCTCGCCCATCCTGAAGGCCACGGAGGTGAAACTGCTAGTCAACGGCGAGCAGAAATTCCCCGAGCTGATCGCCGCCATGGAAGCCGCCACGGACCACATCCATATCGAATACTACATTTACGCCGACGACGACATCGGCAACACCCTCAAGGAGATCATGATCCACAAGGCGTCGCAGGGAGTGCAGGTGCGCTTCATCTACGACGACTTCGGCAGCCACGGCGTCAACAAACGCATCGTCGGCGAGTTGCGTGCGGCGGGCGTCGAGGCCTATCCCTATTACCAGATACGACTCTACGCGCTGGCCAACCGCATGAACTTCCGCAACCACCGGAAAGTGGCCGTGATCGATGGGCGCGTGGGGTTCGTGGGCGGGATCAACGTCGACGACCGGTACATCAACAACGGCCGCAACGTGCTCTACTGGCGCGACACGCACCTGCTGATCCGCGGCAACGCCGTGGCGTCGCTACAATACGTGTTCATGAGCGACTGGAACTCGTGCGCCCCCGACCGCAGCGAACTGGGCGTCGAACCGCGCTACTTCCCGCTGAAACCCGCCTCGCCCAACGCCATCCCGGTGCAGATCGCCGAAAGCGGGCCTAACAGCATCAACGGCAACATCATGCTCTCCGTATTGGGCATTATCATGAACAGTCGTGAAAGGCTCTATATCACAACGCCTTACTTCATTCCGAACGAAACGATCGTCGATGCGCTGAAATACAGCGCCATGAGCGGCGTGGACGTGCGGTTGCTAGTCCCGGGGCAGTCCGACAGCCGGTTCGTCAACGCCGCCTCGGAATCCTATTACGGCGAATTGCTGGCCGTGGGCGTGCGCATCTGGCGCTACCGGAAAGGGTTCGTCCACGCCAAAAGCATCGTGTCGGACCGCGGGCTGGCCGTGGTCGGCAGCGCCAACATGGACATCCGCAGCTTCGAACTGATGTTCGAGGTCAACGCCCTGGTATTCAGCGCCGACCTGAACCGGTCGCTCTGCGACGCGTTCATGAACGACCTGATGGACAGCGCCGAAATCACCCCCGAAGAGTGGGAAAAACGTCCGGCCTTCGATCAGTTCACCGGCCGTTTAGCCCGTTTGGGCTCCCCTATGCTTTAAGATTATCAGCGCTTTAGCCAAAAGCAGGATGCTATTTCGAAAGCGGATGCAAATAATATGGTTAATTTGTTATAAATTTGTCCCCTATTAATCATTTCTCATCCGATGGGACAACCCGGGACGTATAGGTACCAGATCGCTGCGCGTGACGTCGATTTCGCATCGCGTCCCACGCTGGTCGCCGTCACCGATTACGTCCTGCTGGCCGCAGGCGAAGACGCCGACCGCAACGGTTTCGGCGTCAAACACCTCAACGCCGACAACTGGACGTGGGTGCTGCTGCGCTTCTGCATCGGGTTCGAGAACTATCCCGTCCAGGGCGAGATCCTTACGGTCACGACCTGGGTGAGCGATGTGAACCGGCTGATGACCACCCGTAACTTCACCGTTACGGGCGGCGAAGGCCGCACAATAGGCGGCGCGGTAAGCAACTGGGCGATGATCGACCGCTCGACGCGCAAGGCCGTCGACCTGAGCCAGCACCTCGCGTACGCCGATGCGCTGGTCGACCGGCCCTCGCCCGTCGCCCCTCCGGAAAAGCTGGGCGCGGTCGCCCCAGCACGCACCATGACCCACCGGGTGGCGTACAGCGACCTGGATTTCAATGGCCACATGAACAGCCTGCGCTACCTGGCGCTGATGGCCGACATGATGCCGCTGGAACAACACCGCAGTCCGGTGAAACGCATGGATATCAATTTCCTGCACGAGGCCCGGTACGGCGAGCAGCTCACCGTGGGCGTGCGGGAACCGGCATTCGAGATCGTCAACGAAGCGGGGAGCGCCGTCTGCCGCGCACAAATGGAATGGTAAACCTTCAAACCTCTATAATCCGATGAAAAACCTGAAAACAGCCCTCCTGGCCATAGCCGCACTGGTGTGCAGCGCCGCCACCCTTTCGGCACAGCCCGGCCCGAACCCCGTGAAATGGAACGTTTCGGTGCGCCAGGTCGAAGGCAAAACCTATGAGATCATCCTCGAAGCCACGATCGGCGCTTCGTGGCACCTCTACGACCTCGGTCCCTACGAGGACGGTCCCAACCCCACCAAAATCACTTTCGGCACCCTGACCGGAGCCAAAGCGGTGGGCGCTCCTTACATGATCGACAAACCGGTCCGCAAGTACGACGACATGTTCGGCATGGAGATCG
>JAVBNK010000008.1:0-20352 GCA_031551595.1 Rikenellaceae bacterium
CCTCGGGCGCTTTGAGTTTACGCTGGGCCATGCTTGAATTTTTGACAGTTTCCGTAACGGGTGCGGTGGCACGTCCACTCGCGCTGGAACTGAATCCAGTCCTGCGGCCGCTGCCCGGCCTCATCGCGGTAGAGCATACCCATTGGGAAGAATCCGGCTCTCCAGGCTTCTTCCATACGTTTGAGTACCTTTTCCTGCGTATCGCCACGGTAACCGCACAAGACATAGCATCCCAACACATTGCTCGATCGGGTAAACCCGGCATCGAGCAACATCCTGCCGGCCGCCTGGAGCGGAGCCAGGTCATTCGGGGTGTCGTAGGCCATGAAAAGGGATTTGGGTTTGAGGCTGCGCAGTCGTCGGGCCATTTCAGGGGTAAGCAATGCCGCCTCCAGGCCGCCTACGAACTGAGGCTTCTCGGGTTGGCGGGCAAGCATCCCGAAAACGGCATCGATATGACCGGGGGAGCAGGCCAGCAGGTTGTCGTCCGTCAGAATCCACCCGTCGCGCACCGGCAGTTCCCGCAATACGCCGCCTTCCCGTTTGGGCACCGAACAGAACCAGCAACCACGGTTCGGACAGCCACGGGAGGTAATGACATACCCATCTTTCATATACATACCGGGTACGAACTCCCCGCCGGGTTCATTGTACGCCGGCCCGCCCACCTTCGTGGGTGCAACGACCGACCAGAACCGGGCGGCTTGCTCGGCCCAGGCTTTGTCCCAGGAGAAGGCGACGGAGATATGCACCTCGTCCGCGTCATCCCGGAGTGTGGGCAACGCACGGATGCGCACCAGATCATCTGTAGGCGTGGCGTTGGTCTTCGACGGAAAAACCCGGATGATGCGTTTTCCCATTACCCGATCCGGATGATGATGTTTTTCTGGCCGGTCAGTTTGACCAGCAGCGCTTCGAGGGTGGCCTTCGAGTCGGTCACCCGTCCCTTGATCGTGTTCTTTCCCACGATAATGCAGCCCGCCGAGCTTGCCTCGCTGGACCCTGCGTGAATCAGGATGCCCAGAAAATGGGGAACCTTGTGAAGCGTAGGCAGCACCCGTTTGAATTTTGGGCTGCGCTCCAGCGTGATTTTGTATTCCCCGGCCGGGATAGCGGTCCGGGCGTAGACCTTTTCCCTGCACCGGCAGGCCACCCATTTCGGGGTGTCCGGACAGACGGTCGGCAGGATGCGGACTTTATCCTCGATGGTGTTGCAGAACCACACCCCGTCGATAAACAGGTCGCCAACGGTATAGGTTTCGCCCTTGAATTTGCGTTTGAGCAGGAGTTCCATGATGATGATGTTAGGGTACATCATCAAATAGACTATCCGATGGACGACTGTTTTGAAAAAAGGACGCCTATCGGCGCCCTTCCATCTGGTTTATAGCTCTGAATATTTGCAAAACCACTTGCGGCACAACTGCATTGCCGAGTGCTTTTACGGACTCGTTTCTCCATTTTGAAAAGGTGATACCAACCAGTCCATGGGAAGCCCCATCATTTCCGAAACAAAGAGGGGATTGAGTTGGGAACTCTTCCCAGCCTCGCGGCTCACCAAATGGTTCAGTTCCGTGCGCGGCGTGCCGTCCTTCATGTCTTTCGTCGTCCCCGCATTGCGGCAACTGGCCGTCGGCGTGGGCCACATCCGACCGTGCATCCTCAGATAAAAACCCGGCATTTGCTTCTGCAGGTTGAACCGCTCGATCTCCTGCCGGGAGGCGATCCGTACCTCGCCCCTGGCCGCCATCTGCGCATACTCTGCAGGGTTCGGGATCCGGGTATCTCCCCGGTATTTCTCCGACCGTATCGCCGCTGTCGCCGTGGGTGTACCCAACATGACCGTATCCCCCGGGATTACCGGTGTTCCATCTTCCCGGGGTTCCGGCACAGGTTCCGGAAGCATCCCGTTCACGGCCATCGCTGTCAACCCTTTTCCCATCTGGCTGTCCGGATTGTAGGTCTTGTTGTAGTTGTACCCCTCCCCCGCACTGGGGGTCGGTAGCATTTCGCCGTAGACGATCTGGCTGGTCAGGGTGTTGTACCTCGTCCCGCAACGGTAACCGTTCCGTTCCGCTCTCGCCCGCACTGCTTCCGGGGATTCGCAATGCTGAACCGCCGTGGGGGTAATCAGCAGTCCACACATATCCTTGGGGCTTGCTCCCTGAGCCATGGCAGTAAGTTGCTCGGCCAGGTTGCCCGGTGGTACAGTTTTGCGTCCAATGCTGTGGCGGTACTGCGAGCGCCGCTGCAAGGCTTCCCCGCTCCGTTGGTTGATGTCCGTTGCACAGGGAGTCATCAGCAAGCCGAATTTCAACTCCGCCTGCAAGCGGGCTTCCTTCGCCTCCTCCTCTGTGTTGAAAGATCCGAGAAAATGGTACTTGTTCTTGATGTAAATCTTGGCGACCCATTTGTTTCGACTCTTCATCATGTGAACCCCCGTCCCTTTGCAACGATTGTGGCCATTCACCCAATGCTCCACAAACCTTAAATTCTGTTTGCGATTGTCCAGCTTGTTGCGATTGATATGGTCTATCTCTTCTCCTTTCGCCGCACTCATAATAATTCTGTGCATCAGAACGCTTGTCCGGGACTTTGGATTTGCCGGGTTTATTATCGTTCGGTAAACGTATCCGGTTTTCATTACCCGCCATTTCCATTGACTTAGGAGAAGAAAATATTCCTCGTCCACCATTATCTCCGTGCCTGCTGAAGTTTTTATTATACGCCACAAACCAGGTGCGGTATCGCTGGTGCGGCGCGTTGACACCGCAAGCTGGAAGTACGAACGGTTGGACTTCGTAGCCCTCAGTTTCCAGGTCAGCGCACACCTGCTCGAAAACCATCCCGTCATTCCAATTAACGATGCCGAGAACGTTTTCGCCCAGGACGTAGCGAGGTCGGATTTCCCGAATTGCTCTAAGCATTTCGGGCCACAGGTAGCGGTCGTCCGCCGTACCTTTTCGCTTTCCGGCCTGGCTGAAGGGTTGGCAGTTGTGGACTGCAATTCCGTTGGCTGTGTAAGATTCATCTGTTTGTACTCCAATATTGTAAACTGTTTGTATGCTGCCTTCCTCCACCGATTTCACCGTTTGCCACACGAAGCCTCCCTCGTAATGGCCGAAGCGGTTGGTGTCGGCGACTATCACCCGGTAGGTCGGCCGTTTGCGGACTCTCTGTCCCTCCGCGATCCAACACCTGTTCACCGTGCCTTTGACGATGGTTACCGGCCGTTTGAAGCAATCCCTGGCGACCTGAGCCATCCCGTAGGCCAACTCCTCGCTCAGAGTCGCCACGCTCATCCTGCCGTTTTTGTCGGTATATCCGTCCGCATCCAGCCATCCGGAGAACAGGGCTTCCTTGAATTCGGATTTTAACTGAAAGCAGAGGCCCGTCAGCTTTTTGGTGTGGGCGTGCAATCCGAACTCCCGGACGAACGCGGCCAGTTCCGCCGAAGTGATCACAAGCTCCGCGACGCGCCCCTTGCCGGTGACTTTCGCCTGCAGGCCGGCCTCGTTGATCCTGGCGAGCAGGTCATCGGCCTGAAGGGGGTTGCAGCACAGGATCACGTCGTTTTTGCTCGTTCTGCCGATGGTGCTGGCCGAAATGTTTTTGTTACTCTTTTTATCGATACGCCAGCCGTTGCCCAGATACCGCCCGACCAGATACCAGAAGTACTTGTCCCGGTAGTCCAGGTGTCCCTCGAAGCAACGGAATCCGACCCGGCAACCCGGTTCAATATCCCGGGCCTCGACCCATTCGGGCGGGGCATACCGCTTTTTGATATCCTTTGAAAGCGTGAATTGTTTCCGTTTGACCCAAAACGGATGCTCGGGCGTGGTCGTCAGGGGGTCGAAGTCGCCGACACATTGAATCCTGAGCGTTTTTGCGCCCTCTTTGCTCATAACGGCATTAACCGGCATGAAGCGCCCCTCTTTGGTCAACGCCTGTTGGCCGATCCGTACCTGGTCGATATTCCGGTAGCCTTGATTCGTAAGCACTTTCGTGCCTTTCACGAAGCAAGGGAAGCCGCCGGAGACGATGTCCACCCGGTCGCGCCACGGGGTAAAGTCGGTCTGCCTGATGTTCGAATAGCAGACCGAATCGGGGAAATGATGTTTGAGGACTTTCTGGCAGAAGGGGTTGATCTCGCAATGGAAGACGTTTTGCCATCCGGCCCAGGCGGCGGCAAGATCCATTCCTCCCACACCTGAGAACAGGGAGCCGTGTTTCATTCGCTATTTTTTATTGCCATAGCAAATAGGATTTTAGGCAATCCTTAGTTTAATTTGTTTGCCGAGGCCGGTTGTTCGGTGTATTTTTGTCCTAAATTGATTGCAGGGATGGGAAAGGTGAAGATTGAAATCGAAGTCGATCCGGTGATGGCCGTGTTGACGATGGGGATTGTCAAAGGATTATTCCCCGACATGATGGCCGTGATCAAGAAGGCGGTTCCGGGTGGAGAAACCACGGTTCAGGGGTTGAGCGACCATGACGCACAACGGATGGAGGAAGTGTTGGACGAGATACTTACGAAGTGTCTGGAACAGTCGCCGATCAAGATTGTTCAAAAAATTCAGGTCGAGAAAAAGGGTGGTGTGAATTAGATTGGCGGATGCCACTGCAAATAAAATTCATTACCTTTACCCGACAAATGACGAAATACGAAACCCTGTTGAGATGAAAGACACCTCTGGCCAGTTCAACTATTATTTCATAGAGTCCGGGATCATCAGTCGGGTGCCTCTCTTGAAGAATGACGACAAGGTTGATCCGGAAGGGATCGACTTTTTGTACAACGAGGAAACGGTTGCCGACGATTACGTGGCCCATCTGCGAGCCGGAATGCCTTTTGCATCCCCTAATATGAATGTCGATATCCTGTTCCTGGAAGGGTTTTATGTGTTTTCGGGCAGGGTGCGGGAGGCGTTAATGAAGCATATGCCCATTAAATGCCTCCAACTTGTCGAAGCGAAAATCCGTTGGAAAAAGAAAATATTCGATAACTTCTGGATTGCCAACGTACACCAAACCCTCCGGGCATTCGATGAGAAACAAAGCGATTTCCGAAAAAAGAATCGTGATGATGAATGGGTTGGGACCAAGAGAATCGTTTTGGACAAGGCTCTGTTATCGCGTATCCCCCTGGAGGAACGGTTAGCGTTTGAGGCGAAAGAAGATTGCCAGTTTATCCTCTATCACGAGTCCGTCGTAGAGATTATCAGGTCGCTCAATCTGGTGGGAATGCAGTTTATTCCTGTGGAGGAGTGGCGGGACTCTTCCTGTTTCCGGGAAGCCCTGACCGGCTTGAAAGAACATTCTGGCAGATCAAAGTTTAATGCTGGAGGGTGATATACTCCGAGTATCGGATTTCCACGTAGGGGTTGTCTGAGGAGATCGTTTGGTGTATTGCTTCGACCTTTCGCCAGAAGAGCCATTTGCGACGATATTCGATCCAAACGGCCTGCCGTAGGGTCACGCTCAGATGGACGCTGCCCCTCAGCGTATCGTTTTCAATGACCCCCCTGACCCGGATATAGGGGGTTTGCATGGCCACCGTTTTGACATAGACCGGAACCGTATCCCGGATAATGATTGAGTCCCGCACGGGTGCGCTGACCGGGACATCGACCGTCAATGCGTGTTTCGCCGCGGCTTGAAGGTTGCGCACCTTGACTCCGAGCCGTTTGATCTCGGCCAGGTCTTCGGCCCGGTACCGCCTAAATTCACCGAGATTCAGGCGAAGGGCGTGCGCGTCGAGGGCCATCGTCGTCGAATCGACCTGCATCCGTTTGATTTGCGAGAGCAACGCTTCGGTGTTGGATCGCTGCCTGTCCCTCTCGGCGGCCAGCATTTTGTACAGGTTGTACAGTTGAACGACGGCCAGTACCAGCAGGACGAGGGAGGCAACGAGCCACAGGGTCGCTTTATGCTTTCCGAACGGATTGGGCGGGAATAAACCAAACATATTCGTCAAGGTATTTTTCATCCAGCCTCACCATGTATCCCGGGAGCCTGCGGGCGGGGTCGGTCAGGCATTCGAGGACCACGCCTCGCCGTTGGGCTATCCCGTCGAGTTTCAATGCAGAAAGTTCCGGAGACGTTTCGATTGTTATTTTGCTTGCTTCGGTAATCATCATCCTGTGGTGTCGTTTTTTTGTCGTTATTGTCGGGCGCTGCGTCAGCGCCTGTTCTTCAGCAGTTCCTTGATGTCGCCCCGCATCTCTCGCAGGTCGGTCTGGATCGATGAGAACTGGAGCATGGTGGCCTCGAACACCGACTTGTCGAGTTTCATGGCGTTGATCCTGTCGTACTGATCCTGGAGCTTGAGTTCGAGCATCAGGCACCGCTCTTTCAGCTCGGCCACATGGGCGACGTTGTTCAGGTGTTGGACATACATGGTGACCAGGAAGGAGATCACGATGATGATCACTTTAAGGTTGTGCAGCACAAAGTCTTTAATTGAACTCATTACTTGTTTGAAATAGAATGGTGAAGGCTTCATATACGGCATGTATTAGCTTGGCAGCGGCATCGCTGTCGCGGATCAGTCCATACGCTACAAGGCCGACAGTCAAAACAATGTAGATCACCCTTTCCACCCTTGCCCAACGGAGGACTTTACCCGTCTTCGTTCTTTTCTCTCGCATCGGGTACCACCACGTTGAAGATCACATTCCCGTCGGCTCCCTCCACCCGCAAGCGGCTTTCGTTGGCGTTTTTGATCGGATAGAGTTCCATCAGGGCTTTGGCCGCGTTTACCGAAACGGCCCGCAGCGGCGCCGGGGAGAGGTCGATCCCGAACTTGTCGGTGAAGGTGGCCGAGGCTGTCTCCTCCATTACCGCCTTGAGGGTTTCGGCGACCTGCAACTTGATGGCGATGTGCTCGGTTTCGGTCTGGAGTGTCCGCGCCAGTTCTTTGATCCTGGACGCCACGGCGGTCCTGTCGAGTAGCCGGCGGCTTTCCTGCTCCGCATCCGTGCGATCCGTTGCGCCGAACGCCCTGGCGAAACACTTCTCCCGCTTTCCGGCATACTCGCGTCCGCCGTAAACGAACAGGTGGCAGAAATCTTCCTGCTGTGGGGTGAGAATGTCGTCTATGTCCTGTCTTTCCATCGTCGTCAATAAAAAACCCGAATGAAAACATCCGGGCTTTCACTCTATTAAGAAGTAGGTCATTCCTTCGCAGGTGGTTTTATAAATTCGGCCTTTTGCCCGATCAGTTGGTCCATGAGGGCCTGGTAGAAGACGTCGGCAATGCCATTGGCACACGCTTCGGCATCGGCCAGTGAGTTGATTAGTCGCATGTTGAATGAGATGGCCACGTCGAATCCGGAGATGATGGCCAGATATTCGTTCCCGTCGTAGTTCAGCACGCCGTAGATGACCCGGTCGGCCTGCGTGAAGGTTACGGTCTGCTCCAGCGCTCTTTCGATTTCGTCCATGCCATCAGATTTTGAAGTGGTTGCGTGTCTTTTCCGGTTTGGTCAGGCGGATGTCCGCGCCCTCGCCGTTGCGCAGCCGGGCGGAGCATAGCTGTGCGATGTTCAGGGTGGCCGTCACGTCGGCGTCGGCGTCGTGGGCATCGTCGAGCTCGATGCCGAACCGCTCGGCGATCAGTTCGAGTTTGTACGAGGCCACGGTCGGATCGGCGGCGAAAGTCAGCCGGGCCAGATCTATCGTGTCGATGTAGTGGGGCTGGAAGTTGCCGTAAAAATCCCGGTGACCGGCAAACGTTTTTTCGAACTGGGGGAGCATCCCGGCGTAGTTCATCAGTTGTTGCAGGAAGGCGATGTCGAAAGGGATGTTCTGCCCGATCAGCACCGGCTTGCATTGGGCGCCCCGGGTCAGGGCGGCGCCTTCGCCCAGGCGGATCACGTCGGCGGCCACCTCTTTCAGGTCGAGTCCGGATCTGTAGAGTGTATCCATCGTGACACCCGAATACTCCAGGGCCGCCTTCTGGTAGTCCATCAGTTCGCCGGCCCTGGCCTGCTCCAGGTCGTGTTTGGTTTTAAGCACCTTGCGCTTGGACTGGCCCAGCTCCTGTTTGCCGTAGGGATAGATGTATTTCACATAGCGGTCGATGACCTGCCAGGTGTCGAAGCGCACCGACTGGAGGGCGATCTGGGTGCAGGCACACCGGGAAGCGTCCAGCCCCCCGGTTTCGAAGTCGAGGACGACGCCCGTATATATTTTGGCTATTTCAACAGGCGTTCCCATGCGTTGAATTTTAAGATTTCCGAAAGGATGGCATTCTCGAACTCGGCCTGCGTCCCGTCGTTGTGGATCACATGGTCGATCAGGGCGTAGTCTATGGGCTTGCGGCAGCGGTCGCGTTCGATGCGCCGGGGATCGATGCCGCGCCCCAAGCGGGATTGAGGGCTGCTCTGCACATACACGGTCACCACGTCGTAGTCGCCCCCGGCGGTTCCCTTCAACGCCTCGATGCCGTTCTCGTCCACCACGTAGGAGCAGAAGCCCGACGCGGGCAGTTGGTTTTTCAGGGAGAAATACTCGTATTCCCCGAAACGGGTATAGGTCAGCATCTCATGGCGGTCGAAGCGGGCGGCGTCCCGGATAAAGAAGTAATCTTCGCCCGCGACCTCCTCCGGGCGCTGCGGCCTGGTGGTGTGGGAAATAATCGCGGGTACGCTCAACTCATTTTGCAGGAATCGGGTCATAAAGGTTTTGCCGGAACCGGAGGGGCCTGCAATGGCAATGATGGTGGGTTTCACTTACACATGGGTTATGATTGAAGAATTAAAGGTGTTCAGGGTATTGGTGCCGCAATAGTCGCTGTACCGGATCACCGCCGTGGCGATGATGATCCGGTCTTTCAGTCCGCCGATCCGGTCTTTATGCTGCACGAGGAAATCATTCCAGCAGACCAATTCGCACAGGTCGTTGTTCTGCTGAAGTTTGAGTTTGACGAAGGGTTTTCGCTCTCCGGTCATCTTGTCCTTGTAGGACAGTTCCTCAACGTCGATGACCGTGGCGCAAACCGCGATTCTGCGCCCCTCGTTCTCCATGATGAGCGCATCCCGCAGGGTCATCCAGGAGGCTTTGCCGCGGATCTTGTCACGCACCTCGTTCTGGTCGTAAATGCGCCGGTAGTCGATCTGCCCGATGCCCGACACCTCGATCTGGCGTACCGACCAGAAGTAGTATTTGTCGGTGGCCTCCGAGGGGAAGTCCTCTTTGGGCAGTTCAAAACCCAGTTCACGGGCGGCGCGTTGCAGGATGCCCAAACGGTCGGTGAGGGCTTCGACCTTTTCCACTTTGTCGAAACATCCGGCCAGAACGAGGTTCTTGATGTGGCGGGCGTTGACCGGAACCCGGACGGCTTCTTCGGCGTTGTCCGGATCGTCCCAGAATTCATACTTTCTGAGTTTATAGCGGAAGATGCGGTGGATGAAGTTGCTTATCGAGGTAAACCGGCCGCCCCGGTTGCGTTCGGCGATGATGTATTCGACCGTCTTTATCCCGCACATGCGGATTCGGCCGAGCGACCAGAAGATTTCATCTGTGCGATAGTCTGTATAGAACTCGACGCCCGAATGGTTGATCTCCGGGGGGACGATCTTGGCCCGGCTGCATTGTTCCATTTCGGACATCAGGGTGGCGATCTCTTTGTCTTCGGCGAACTGAAGGGCGACCGTATAGAAAGCCGTCGGGTAGTTGGCCTTCAGCCAGGCGCCTACATAGCCTGTGATGGCGTATGCGGTGGCGTGCGACTTGTTGAACAGGTAGCTGCCGGCGCTTTCCATTAATTCCCATATCGCATTAGCGTCCTCATTCGGGCAACCTCTCTCTTTTGCCCCGGCCATAAACTTCTCCTTCATCGAGTGAATGGCATCAACCTTCTTCTTGGAGATCAGTTTGACCAGACTCACACCGTCGCCCAGGGTAAATCCTCCTACCTCTCTAACAATTTGGCTTACTTGCTCTTGGTAAATTAATTGAGCGTAAGTGGATTGCAATGCATCATAAGTACCCCATAAATAGACTGGGGCTACTTCGCCGAGTTTACAGCGCAGGTAGTTTTCCGTAGCTCCCGATTCGAGCGTGGCGGGACGGTAGAGGGCGTTGGCAGCGATCAGGTCATTGATGCAGAAAGGGCGCATATCCATAAGATAGCGGGTCATACCACGGGAACTTAACTGGAAGACATTCGCTGTGTGCCCTTCCGAAAGCAACCGGTAGGTCTTCTCGTCGTTCAGGTCGCTGCGGACGACACCTTCGAACGAAATGTCGGCGTTATAGATCCGGTTTGCCTCGTTGATCACCGTTTGGAGTTTGGTCAGTTCCTTAATGCCCAGGCAGTCATTCTTGAGCAATCCCACCTCGTCGAGCGAGTAGCCGTCCAGCTCGGAAACCAGGGTGTCATCCACCTTTTTTATGGGAGTGTAGTCGAAACACTCGGCTGGTTCCCCGTCCCGCGTTTGCGGCGTGATGAGGATGGCTGAGGCATGAATCGAAGCCGAGCGGGGCTGTCCGAGCAGGCCGCGCAGGTCCTCGATGACCAACGGGTAATCCTGGATGAATTTGCGTACCTTGCTATTGGTGGCGGCCAGTTGGAAGAGTTCGGTCCATCCCGATTTATCGTCCTCGATAATCGCGGTGATGTAGTTGACCACCGCCACCGGAACTTTATGCACCCTGGCCACATCTTTCAGGCAGGCTTTTAGCTTGAGGGTACTGAACGTACCGGCGGAGAACACGCGTTGCATTCCGTCTTTGTTGTTCCGGCGCTCCAGGTACTCTTTTACTTCCTGCCGTCGATCGCTCTGGTAATCGACGTCCACATCGGCCAGAACGCGCCCCGGCCCTTGCCGGTATCCCTGATCGACACTAAAATCCAGGGCGCTGGCCGCCTGTTTCGGCGTTGCCGATTGTATGCTTATGATCTTCATGACGATACTATCTGTTGATTATGAAAAGTATGTCCCGGTTGTCGAAGACCGCCTCGTCGCCCGGGATCAGTTCATCGGCATAGGTCACGACCTCCTCTGAGTTGCGTTTGACCAGCAGCCGGGCATCTTTGTCGATGCGCAGGCGTTTGCCGTTCTCCAACTCTACCTCAACGTAGTGCCTGGAGTCCAGGTCGCCTGCGAACCGGGTGACCTGCGCCGGAAACAGTCCCGCTCTCTCAGGCAGCAGGAACCGCTCGAAGAGCAGGTCGTATTTGATCGGATCGATCAGCGTGATGCCGAGCAGGAACATGGCCAGGCTGCCTCCGGCACTTCCGCGACCGCAACCCACCAGGATGTCGTTCGCCCGCGCCCAATTCACGGTGTCGTACTGGATCAGCATGTAGTCCACGTTATCCGTGCTTTCCAGGATGTAGATTTCATGTTCCAGGCGCTTGCGGTATTGCTCCTCCTTCCCCGCAGGGACAAGCCTTTTGAACCCTTCTTCCAGGAGCCTCAAAAACATCGTATGGCTATCGCCATATTCTTTGACCTCGGCTTGGGTCAGGTCGTAGCGGGGCATGAAGCATTTTTCGGTTTCATACCTGGCTGTCGCCCCCTCGGCTATCCTGACTGTGTTACAGCACATCCTCTCGAACAGTTTTCCCACATTCCATCGGCCATGGTCGAACAGTGGCCACAACACGGCCAGGTGTTCGTCCACATCCTTATAGTATTGCTCCTCGCTCTGCTCGTGGGCTGCGCCGCTGGCGATCTTGTTCAGGATGATCTTATTGCGTGCATCGTCCTTATCCAGGTAGTAGCTGTCGCAGATCAGCACCGGCTCGATGACGAAGCGATCGGTATCCGGCAGGTAGAAGTTTTCAAAATAATGCCTTGCGGCCTCCAGCACGGGCACGTCGAGGCGGTCGGCCTTATACTCCGTTGGATCGACCTGGTAGTACACCTGCTCGAACGCCTCCTCGAATTGCATCACCACATGGGGGCTGCGGGTCATCCATTCCGGGGAGAGTTTGCCCATCACCAGCACGTTGCCCACTGCGTAGTGCAGTAGGGTCTCAGCGCTGATCTTGTTGTCGGGGCTGTCTACCATGATCTGTTTCTGGACGCGCAGCAGGTTCCGTAATCCCTGTTGGGATTGGCAGTATATCTTCGCCTCGACATCATCCCCCTCGTATTCGAAAGTGAAAGTGTAGCCGAAGATGTGTTTCATACCGGCCTTGGCGCACTCCTTTTGCAGTTCAAGGGTTCCAGCCATCGAGTTACAGTCACAGATTCCCAAGGCCGAATGCCCCAGGTATTTTGCCTTTCGTACCCATTGAGCAATATCGCCCGATCCGTTGAGTAATTCGTAGGAGGTATGGACGCCCAGGTTGACAAAAGGCACGTCGATGGCCGTAGTCCGCCTTTGACCGACGTACTTCAGGATATTGAATCTAAATTCCTCGCGCAGGTCATAGTAATACCAGTTGTCCCCGAAAGGGAAGGTGACGTAGTGGATGCCCTCTCCGATCAGCACGGCGGGGTCTTCCATCAGGTTGAACTGCACTTGTCCGTCCACCGTGCGGAAAATGCTTTTTACTCCGGACAGGTCGGCCAGGAACATCCTGCCCAGTCCGGGTATTTCCACCACCTCGCTATCGACAGGGCGGTAGGTTATCTTTTGCGTGTCGAGCCACGCCACCAATTCGTTCATGGTTGCTGTATTTTATTGATTTTGTATTCCACCGGTGTTCGTAGCCGATAGGCGAAAATTTGGTAAATCTCCTGCGGGGTCATATCGTCCCAGTCCTTCGATGCGTGGGGAATGTCGGCCACCAGAACGTTGAAAAAGGGGGTGAGCTGCGAGGCCGTTTTGTTGATGGCCTCCACCGCATCGGGGTCGTAGCCGATCACGATGGTTTCGACCCCCTTGGATTGGAGTCTGTAAATCTGGGTACGGGATATTTTCTTGCCGAAGGTGGCCACCGCCGCGATGTGCCGGTTGTCGTACAGGTCGAGCTTGCGTGTGAGCGAAACCACGTCGAATATCCCCTCGACCAGCACCACAGTGTCCGTCTGCTCCTCGATCACCGCGTCGTAGTTGTAGAGCAGCCTGATGAAGTCGTTCTGGGTCGAGTTGCGGAACCGCAGGATTCTATACTCACCGTTAGCCTTCGCTTTGCGGTTATGGATATCGATCTGCTCCTTGCTCCAGGTGTGGCGGGCGACGTAGCCCACCACGTCCCCCCGGTCGATCACCGGAAAGACCACATAGTCCGTGAAACGGCGGTTGAGTTTGCCGGTGGTGCCTGCCGGAAAATATTCATAGTCGTCCGCGGTAAACCCGCGCTCCTTCAGGTAGGGGTGCAGGAAACACCGTTTGTAGAAGTCGGGCAACCCGACCACATCGAGGCTGTCATCGATCTCTTCTTCGGTTTCCAGGGGGAATAGGAGGTTTGTGTCGAGGGCTGCCGCAGGGTCGGTGGTCGGGGTGACCATCAGATCCATCCGGCCGATGGCTTCGAGCAGCTTTTCGAGCGTCTTGGTCGAAGCCCCGCAACTGAAGCAATGCGACATGAACGGCTTGCGCTTCTCCGTTTCGCGGCCGATGTAGATTCCATATTTGCCCTCCTTGCCGCAGAAGGGGCAACGGGCGACCAGGTTCTTGCCCCCGCCGTCCGGCCTGGCACCGAGTTCGCGGCCGATTTCCGCGACCAGGTAATCTGTTTCCGATCTTGAAAGTCCCATCTCTTACCTCCTTAAATTGACGGTGCGCGTGGCGTCGTAGAACACCTCGTTGTCGTAGTCGGTGGCGATCCTAAACGTGTCGCCCTTCCTGAAGAAGCGGGATTTGGCCACATGCAGGCGCATCGTGTCCTCACTGCGTTCGTTGGCCGTCTGGTTCAGGCTGATCAGGTGGGTGCAGGGCCGGGCAAGGCCCTTGGCCTCGGAACAGTTGTATTCGGTCAGCACGTTGTTCTCGTCGTTGAGCCAGTCGCGGTTCTCGATGGTGGCCTGGTAGGTGACCACCATCCACACCGATTCGTCGGCGGCCAGGTCTTTCAGGTCGTTGGCCACCGCGATGCGTTTGCTGCGTTCATGCTCGGCGCCCCATTGCCGGCGGCTGGCGTCGGTCAGCAGGTCCATCGAATCGATGATCACGATATCGGGCGAGTGGCCGTTGATCTTGCGGTATTCGGCGATCCCGTTTTTGATATCCATCGACGATACGCGGCTGTTGAAGCGGGGAAAGCTGCGCACGGTAATGCTGCCGCAGTATTTCTCCAGTTCTTTTTCGAAATGCCTGAGTTCCAGGTCAGATATCTTGCCCCGCTCGAAATGGAAGGCGTTTCGGGAGATCAACCCGCCCGAGTAGGCGTTCAGGGCTTCCTCCTCGGAACCTTCCAACTGGAAGTGCAGCACATGGAGCGCATCGTCGATGTTGGCCCTAATGCCGATATGCTTCGCCATGTGGGATTTACCCACACCGGTCGAGGCCAAAAAGCAGGTGAGTTGCCCGCGCAGGTTGCGCCCGTTGTTGAGCTCGTCCAGGTCGGGGATGTAGAAGCGCTTGACTTGTCGCTGGCCGGAGTTGACCACCTCGTTTTCCTTTTGCTGGTTGCGCCTGAAGCGCATCGAAAAGGTCTTCACCACATCGATGTAGGCGCTGGTCTTGAGCGTAAAGCCGGACAGCCATTCGGCATAGCTTTTCAGTTTTTCCTGTGCCTGATCCTGCTTGTTCTGGTTGTACAGCCGTCCCACCTCGCCGTATACGGCCTGCAGTTCCACCCCTTTGATGTAGGTTTCGAGCATATCCACCACCACCTCGGGGTTCTGTTCGCCGTTGTACTCGCGGAAGGTCTCGATCAGTTCAATGGCGTCGTAATCCTGGGAGAATGTCTGCGAGAGGACGGCGTAGGTCGGTGCGCATTTGTAATTGCGGTAGTGGTTGGCGAACACCTCCTGCACCCGCTGGAAGGAACGGTCGGGCAGGAACTCCCTGCGCATGTGGGCGACCAGGATGCCGCACACGGCATCGTAGCGGATGGCCGTGGCGTAAAGCTCGTAAAGGAACTCCGCCGAAAGTGCGTTTTTACTGCCTGTCGCCATGCCGCCCCCTTTCGTGATATGCTTCCACCCGTATGCGGTAGAGTTCGCAGTAGCGCTGCCGGGTCACCTCGCGGCACTTCTCAGCCGTGGGGCAGCATTCGCAGGCCGGCGAGAAAGGGGTCCAGCCCAGGGTGGATACCTGGCAGATGTAGAACCCGGCGGCCGTGCCGAGCAGTCTTTTCTTCGTGCCCTCCTCATACTCCGGAAATACGAACTTGAACAGCGGATGTTGTGACCGGTCCTGAAACAGGGAGAGTATGGCCCCCCGGCTCAAGCCGTGCTCCCGGAGCCAGCGGTCCTGGTGGTATTTCTGTATCGCTGTGTTGCGGTCGTAGCGCTCCAGCGCCTTTTCCCCGAAGGAGTGGGTCACCCGCCAGCGGGGCAGGTAGTCCTCCCCGAAGCGGGTGACGGCATATGCCTGGCAGACGCAGTAATCCACGATGCGCTCCCGACCCAGGGTGATGTGTTTTCTTTCCAGGGCCGCCATGCACTGGGCCACGCTCCGTGCGGCGATCCCTCCGCCAGGGAATGAAAAAGCCGGATCGATGAGCTTGAAGAGCATCGTGAACACCTGGCGGGCGTACTTATCGGTCGATTGCTTCTCCATCGCGGTTGATCATTTTGCGGAGTTGTTGTTTGGCCAGAAACAGGCGGCTTTTGATGGTCTCGATGTTGCGGGTGCGCAGGTTGCCATCCCGATGGGCGATCTCCATGATCTCTTCGAGCTTGTAGCCCGCCTGCTGCAGCAGCAACGCATCGCGGTAGATAGGCTTGAGCCGACCGATGGCCCTCAGCACGTCATCGTTGTAGTGTTGACGGTAGTTATCCATGCCCATGCAATTCCCGCTGACATGGCCCTCGTCAATATCACACCCCACCAGATCATCCGTTTTGATGTCGTCATTGCGTTTGAACATGCCGTTTTTGCGGTTCATGTCGGCCACGAAGCGGCGCGTGACGATATGGAGCCACGTCTGGATGCTGCGGCCCGGGTCGTATGTTTCGATGTATTTGAAAAAGTTGATAAGGACCTCGTTGAAGTTGTCCGCTACATCCCCCGGGAAGAAGGTGTAGCGGATACATAGCTTATAGATAAGGTTCTTATGGGGCAGGACGTACTGGTTGAATAATTCGGTACGCCTGCGGACAGATTCGTCAGGTTGTAGTTCGTCCTCGGGGATATACTTGCGGTCCACTTCATTGCCGGCATAAGTAATTAGCGAATAATGTTTTATCTTAATCTGTCAGCTTGAAGCGTCATGTTGTGGCCGGGCCGTTACGGTATCCGGTATTTGCGGCAGTAGTAATGGAAGATCAGAAAGGCGTCGGCCTGGTTGTCGTCGCGGGGGAAGAACCGGTATTTCTCCTCGCAGGCCCGGATCATCTCCTCTTTGGTCGCCCGTCCGTTCCCGGTCGCCCATTTCTTGAGTGCCGATACGTTCACATACATCGGCGGCGGCAGTTCCATTTGTTCGCACACCAGGCGCATGATGCCGTGCAGTTGCGCGAGTTTGCGCATGTCGGTGAAGAACCTGTTCACGTTGATGTCCTCGACGACCAGTTGCCGGATGCCGTGCCGCGTGATCGTCCAGGTCAGGGCGTCGTGGAAGGCTTTATAGGGCTTGTTCTGGTTGCGCTTTACCGAGGGGCGGAAGTCCCACGTCCCGAACTTATGGGGGCAGTAGTAACCGCACAGTGTCGCGATGTCCAACGCCAGAACTTCGCCCTTCGATAGTGATGCGTTACTGGACGATTCTCGACTCTCCATTGGCTTTGCGGATCAGTAAGCGGTGGGCATACCCTTCGGCGATGTTGCCGTGCGAAACCACCAGTGCGGTCACCCCGAGGCGGTTCATGGCGGAGAATGTGCAGGCCAGTCCCGATTCGTCCATGCTATCCAGCAACTCATCGATCACGATCAGGTCGAGGCCGCGCTCCTCTTCGCAGGCGGAGTTCACTAACTGCTGCATGGCCAGAATAACGGCCAGGCCGAGGCGGGCGTTCTCGCCGGCGCTGCATTTGCCGAACGAGCCGATGTCCACCCCGTCGCGCAGGATACCCACCGAAATCTTTTCCCGCGTACCTCCTGTTTTGAGGGCGGTATATCCCCCGAACTGAATGCGGATGTCGCTGCCCAGGTCGGCGAGGATGGCGTTGACCATGCGGCCGAGCGCTTCGATCTTTGTGTTGGCCAGATAGCTTTTGAACAGTACGAAACGTTCCTTCTGTCCGGCCAGGGTGCGGTGTGCCGCCTCGATTCCGTTTTTCCGTTCCAGGATGGCCGAGGATTCCTTGCGGCACTCTTTGAGCGCCTCCCGGAGCGAGGCGGCCAGTTCGTCGCCCGGCGATGCCTCCAATTCCCTAATGGTTCCCTCCAGGGTTTCGACCGAACTGTGGGCCGCCGCCATCTCCTCGTTGCAGGCGTTGATCCGGCGCTCGTTGGCGGCGTTTTGGTCATCGATGGCGGCAAACGCCTCGTCGAACATCCGCCCGCGCAGGTCAGCGATCTCCTTGCTTCGGGTGGCGATACACTCCCGCAGGTGCTTGAGGTTGGCGTCGTGGGCTTCCATTTCGTACTCGGCCGACTGGAGCGTTCGCCGGGCGGCGGCAAGGCGGCCTTCCCATGCGGCGCGGGAGTCGGTCAGCCCGCGCAGTTCGTGTTTGAGGTAAGTGCGTATCTGGTCGCCCTTTTCGATTTCCAGTTCTCCGTCCAAAATCTGACCGGCCAGCGAGGATAGGGTCTCTTCTCCCGTTTCGAGGTCTTTACGGGCGGTCACCGCGTCGAACCCCTTGTCCGATACGAGGAATTCATGCTTGCAGGCAGGACAGGTAATCGTGCCGGCCAACTGGTTCTGCAGGTGTTCCACGGATTGAGTGATCACCCTGCGCGTCCGCTTCAGGGCGTTGGTGTCGTCAGTGATCCCGGCGATCTTCTCTTCGAGTCCGGCCAGCTCCTCCCGGTATTGCGCGTCCTTTTCCGCCGACTCCCCCTCGAAGACCTTGTACTCGCTTTGCAGGGCCAGCAGCGCCGCCGTCGCCGTCCCGATCCTGTCCGCCGTCCGGCCGATGACCGTTTCAAGGACCGCAACCTGTTGCCGGGCATCGGCGATCTCTTGCTTTTTCGTTTCCACGACACCTGCCCAATCGGTGGGCTTCTCGCCGACCAGCCCGTCGAGCAGGGCCAGTATCCCGGCGTTGCATTCTTCGAGCCCCAGGCCGGAGTTCTCGATCCGCTGCAGGCTGTTGTCCGCCTCATCCAGTGCCCGGGATAACCCCCTGGCCTGGGCAAGCTGATCCTGATGCTGGCGTACCAGCACCCGCTTCTCGGTGACGGTTTGCCGGATCGAGGCGATGCGCTCCTCTTTGGTGCGCTGCTTCTCTTTTTGATTAGACTCCTCCCTGCCGATCTGCTCGGTGAGCATCCGGATGCGACCGTCCATCGCGGCCATTTCGAGGGATGCCGTCCGGACGCCCTCTTCGAGGGGGGCGATGTCCTCCTGTATCCATTCGATGGCCTGGTCCACGAGCGTTCCGTTGGAGAAGCGGTTGATGATCTCTTTCTTCTCCTTGTCCGGGGCCAGCAGGAAATCCTGATAGCGGTAGCGCGAAAGCAGGAAGTTGTTCAGCAGTTCGTCACGGGTGATGCCCAGTTTTTCGAGGATGTAGCGGTTGTAGCCCTCCACCGAGGGCTGCATGGCCTCATCGGTCAGCACCTCGCGTCCGTCCCGCTCGATGCGGCACGATACCACGGAAGATCCCTTACGGAATACTTCGCGGCGCACAGTGAACACCTCGTCCGCCGCCTCGTTGTAGAATTCCAGGGTCACACAGCATGCTTCGGCGTTGTCGTTGATGATCTCGTCGGCGCGGACTTTGCGCAGCGGTGTTCCCGTAATGCCCAGGGCGATGCACTCGATCAGGGCCGACTTGCCCGAGCCGTTGCTCTGCTGGCTTTCGTTGTCCTGGTTGGAGCCGAAGACGAGGGTGGTCACCCCTTGCTCCAGCGTGTAGTCCAACTCCCGGAAAGCGCAGACGTTCTGCGCCGTTATATTATTGAGTTTCCACATAATGTTCGATTTTTGAGAGATAATCCAGTCCCAGCGCCACATCGTCGTATTGCCGTTGGGCGCAGAACTCTTCGTAGCTTTCGCGCAACCTGCGGCTGTCGTATTTGTCGAGCACTCCCGTCGAGCCGCCATCCACGATTGAGACTTCCTCGGTGACGATCTCCACCTTCGAAGCCCCCGCCTCCATGAGCCGGGCCTTGTCGATTTCCTTAGAGTCGGTGGCCGAGCAATGCACTCGTACCTTGACCTTGTAACGCCCTTCGGCCCGGATTTCGTCGAGCCGGTCGCAAAGGCGGATATCTGCCTTTGCCGCGGGCAGGTCGATCACCTGGTAGCGGATGTTCGCCTGATTCTCGATGAACTCCGAAGCGCCGTCGTTGTAAATGATCGTGTAACCTTTCTGCTCATCCTCGCCGAAGTTGTGCTGGCGCGAGGAGCCGATGTAGTGAATGTCGGTCCCTTTGATCCGGGTCCGGTTGTGGTAATGCCCCACGAACACCTGCTCGAAGTCATGGAAGATGTCGGCCGGCAGTTCGTCCCCGGAGGGTTGCGCCAGGGCGCCATTGATGCCCTCGTGGATATAGAGGTAGTTCATTGCCTCTTCCACGAGGCTGCCCGCGATCAGGGCGTCGAGCTTTTCGAGGAAGCTGCCCCGCTCCGGAAAATAGGCGATCATGTGCAGTGCGAAATCCCACGATTCATCGCGCAGGGTCAGTATGTCGTCCACCACCGTCACATTCGGGTGGCGGTTAAAGACGTGGCAGTAGCCGCGCAGGGACTCCTGGTTGACAAGATCGTGGTTGCCGTTGGCCAGGGTGATGTGTACCCCCCGGCGCCACGCGGCATCGAGCGCATCCCCCACGGCCAGCAGCACATCGAGGGTCTGCGAGGCCCGGGAGTGGAACAGGTCGCCGCCCAGGGCGATCTCCCCTATATCCAACCTTTCGCATATCTCCAGCGCCTCGTTCCAGTTGGCGGCGAACTCCGGTATGGTGTCCTTCGAAATGTGCAGGTCGTTCATCAACAACAGGCACGGTTTATTTTTTCTTTCCATTTGAACATACGAACTTTAGAGGGAACGCGGTGTGACCCGCGCCCCTTTGGTTGTCTTATATGTCGTCGGATTGTCCCTACCTGCGGCGGCGGGGTGCCATGGATTCGTCTTCGGCCGCGTCCTGTACCTGTTCGTCCTGCGCCTGGGGTTCGACCTCTGCACGGTTACCGGCGTTGTGGAGGTGGTCCTCGATCATCTCCAGCAGTTC
>JAVBNK010000153.1:0-5871 GCA_031551595.1 Rikenellaceae bacterium
GCGACAAGAACGGCATCTATCAACTGACGCTGGAAGGCGTGGCCCTCGAACGCATTCCGTCGAACCTCGATTTCGAGGGCATTACGCTCGACGGCGCCACGGGCGATATCTATGTGATCGAGGAGCGCGAGCGTGCGGTCTATCGTTACAAAGACGGTGGGGAGGCCTGTGTGGCCAGGATCTACGACATGGGTACGGACGCCAACAAGGGCCTCGAAGGGGTGGCCTGCGACCAGGCCGGACACCTCTATATCGCCAACCAGGAGGACCCCTGGGTGATCGTCAAATTCTCACTGGCGACCGGTCAAGAGGTGGCCCGCACGGGGTCGCTGAAGTCTTATTTTACATTCCTTTCGGACCTTTGCTACGATGCCGCGGACGGTACGCTGTGGGTGTCGGACAGCAGGCAAAAGAAAATAACGCACTGCCGGATCGGCGTTTCCGGCACGACGTTGGCCATAACGCCGTTTGAATACCAGTACGTGACGGATGTGGACAAGGCCGAGGCCCTTTGGGTCGACAGCGCGAAGGGCGCGATGTGGGTGGGCGACGACACGACCGGGAAGCTTTACCGTTTCCCGGTTAAAATGACCGCGATCAACTAAGGTCCGTCGACACGCCCCGATCATACGGGATGCGCCCGGGTAAATTCGGCGGAACGGATGCGCCTTCCGGTTCGCACCATGTTTGACCAATAAATTTTAAACGGTTTCTGATATGCAGGCACACGACAAGGGCTTCAACCCGCTCGATATGAATAACTACAAGATCGAGAAACTGCCCAAAATGGAAAAGACCGGCTTCGAACGCTGGATGGCCATCGTGGGTGGCCCGCTGGCGATCGTGGCGTTCCTGGTCATCTACTTTTTCGCCGACATCCCATTCCTGAACCATATCGGCACGGACGGCCTGGCGAAGGGCGCCCTGGCGCGTTTGAACGAATTAGGCGCCGAGGGTTTCTCGCGGATCAACTACGCGATGCTGGCGATCTTCGCGGCTTCGATCGTCCTGTGGATCACCGAGGCCGTGCCCAACTACCTGACCTCGCTGATGGTGATTCTGGCGATCGTGCTGACCGGAGTGACGAGCCAGAAGGAAGCCTTCGCCCAGCTGGGGCACCCTGTGATGTGGCTCAATATCCTGTCGTTCGTGCTGGCGTCGATGCTGGTCAAGACGCAGGTGGCCAAACGGTTCGCGCTGTGGTTCGTGCTCAGATTCGGGAAAAGCGCCACGGGCGTCTTTTTCAGTTTCATCGTCATCAATATCGTGCTGTCGGCCTTCATCTCGGCCACGACGGCCAAGGCGGCCATCCTGCTGCCGATCTTCATGGTGATCGCGGCGATCTACGGCGCCACGGGCGGCAGGGACCGCAATAACTTCGGACGCAACCTGGTGTTGCAGAACCTTTTCCAGATCAACATCGGGGCGAGCGGTTTCATGACCGGGTCGGGGGCCAACCTGCTGGCCGTGTCGATCATCGGCGGAGCGATGGGCGGGCAGATGATCGGCTATTCCGAATGGCTCTCGGCGGCTTTCCCGCTCTGCCTGCTGCTGATCCTCACCGGCTGGTTCGTGGGCACGAAGGTGCTCTTTCCCATCCCTAAGGAGGAGCGCAGGCCCCAGATCGAAGGCGGTATGGAGCACCTCCGGTCGGAACTGGACGCGATGGGCCGGGTGAAGCCCGAAGAGTATAAGTCGGTGGCTATTTTCGTGGGCGTGCTGGCGCTCTGGGCGACCGACTGGTGGCACGGCATCGACCCCACGGTCGTGGCTTTCATCGGGGCTGTGGTGGCGCTGATCCCCAAAATCGGCGTGGTGAAGTGGAACGACGTGGATATTCCGTGGCACCTGATGATCTTCTCGGCCGGGGCCTACACCCTGGGCGCGGGGTTGGATGCGACGGGCCTGCCTTCCACGATGGTCGATGCCGGCTTCGACCGCCTGGGTATTTCCCAGGACACGCCGTTCTGGGCCCTGTACCTGCTGCTCACGTTCGTGATGCTGTTCAGTGCGCTGCTGTTCCAGTCCAAGACGATGCGCGCACTCATCTTCATCCCCATCGCCATCGGCGTGGCCCAGCGTTTCGGCTATCCGCTGCTGAGCCTTTCATTCCCGCTGGCGTTGCTGATCGAACATGTCTACGTGCTGCCGTTCAACAGCAAGCCCGCCGCGCTGCTCTACACTACGAACCATTACAGCTGGAGCGACACGTTCAAATTCGGGATCACGATGATGGTTGTCAGCTGGGGGATGATCATCCTGTGGGGCGAAACCGTATTGCGCTGGCTGGGTTACACGGACGGATTATTTTTCTAACTTTGCGGCTTCAGACGCTTTTTTCGCATGATCGAGATCCAGGCCAAGATACACGATAAATTTTCGGTGGAGTTCAAAGTGGGCTTCGTGACCCGTCGCAAGGTCAAGGAGAACGATTTTGTGATGAACACCTGGATCTTCGTGCCCAACAGTCTCGACATCAATCCGGTCACGTATTCCAAGAGCCAGTTCTACCGCGATGTCAAGTCGAACGTGCGGCTCATCACGCCCGTATTCCTGCTCAGGGACATCGCCGGGGGCAACGCCATTCCGCTGCAACACCTCGAAGATGCGTTCAACCGCCTGGCGAGCAGCCCCACGCGCACGGCCATGGCCGAATACGAATACCACATCAAGATGTTCACGGCCATTTTCAAGAGTTCGCTGCGCGACGAACTGCTGCATGTGGTCAGCACCACGCGCCCGGACGACCTGGAATACCTGTGCAACGCCCTGATCGGAAACCTGGAAACGATCACTGAAAGATACCGCGACCTGTGGCGTATCATCAACGTGCCAACGGTGACGCCCGAGGTGCAGAATTACTTCCGTTTCGGCGACGAGTTCATCAGCAACATCATCGAGCAGCACCTTTTCCGCCTGATCCGCCACCTGCAAAAGGATCCCGGCGGCAAACATGCGGAGGTGATCGGCCGTTTGTCGCAGATGATCCGGCGCGAGGTGGAATATAAGCGCGGGATGGGCTACCTGGTGGTTGAGAAGGAGAGCCCGACGGGCAACCGCGACCTGATCTTCCGCTTCGGGATACTGAAAAAGTATGCGGAGAGCGACCTGTTCCTCAATTCGCGCCGCAAGAAGGACGGGATGATGGTCGAGCAGTTCTATTACAGCGTTGCGGCCGGTATGTCGATGGTCTTTGCGACGTTGGTGGCGTTTTTCGCGCAGCAGAGGTATGCGAATTATTCGTGGACGCTTTTCTTCGCGCTGGTCGTGAGCTACATGTTCAAGGACCGCATCAAGGAGTTGATGCGCTATTATTTCGCCCACCGCCTCAAACAAAAATATTTCGATAACAAGACCACCGTCAGCATCCACGACGAGGAGATCGGCTGGATCAAGGAGGGGGTAGACTTCATTACGGACGACAAGGCCCCGCGCGAGGTGATGGAGATCCGCAGCCGGTCGCCGCTGCTGGAGGCCGAGAACCGGGTGAACGACGAGAAAATCCTGCTTTACCGCAAGGTGGTGCAGATCGACCGCGAGAAACTCGAAGCGGGCAACCAGTATTCGATCACCGGGATCAACGACATCATGCGCCTGCACCTGACCAGCTTCACCCATAAGATGGACAATCCCGAAGCGCCGCTCCATTCGCTCGACGAGGGCGGCAATATCGTCATGGTGGACGGCATAAAGGTTTATTATATCAACCTGGTGATGCAGTTCAAGTACGAGGAGCAGACCAATTACAAGCGTTACCGGCTGGTGGTTTCGCGCGACGGCATCCGCGAAATCGAAGAGTTTTAGGGTTTGCGGCCCTTGCCCCGCGGGGTTCATGGGGAGCGCCTCCGGACGTTGCACTGTCCGGCGCCTGCCGCAGGGGATCTGCCCTCCGTGGGGTTCATGGGGGTGGGTTCGCCCCTGAATGCGGTCCGGCCCCGCTTTTGTCTCAGGAGAGTTGCAATTTGTATCCCGTAACTTCGGCAGGCGTCCCTCCTTTCCTTGAAGTCCGTTTTGTCCGGGCGGTTCGCTTTCGGCGCCGGATTCATCCTTCGTGGCCGGGAACGGCATTGCCGTGTAATTCCGGCATGAAAAGTGCATTAACGGGTAAAGATCATAAAATATTAAAATTATACCCGTTATGGCAAAAAGAGAATTAAGCATTGAGCTGTTGAACAGGGCGATCGCCATGGAGATGACAGCCACCCATCAGTACATGTATTTCCATTTCCGCTGCGAAGATTACGGTTATGAGCCGCTTGCGATGCTGTTCAAACGCATCGGGATCGTCGAAATGCGCCATATCGAGCGCCTGGCCGAGCGTATCCTGTTCCTGGGCGGCGACCCGAAACTGTTGTTCGACCAACAGGTGCAGCCGATCGCCGAAGTGGGCAAGATGCTTGAAAAGAGCTCGCAGCTGGAGTTGGACACGGTGAACGCTTACAACGAATTCGCCCACCGCGCCGCCGAACTTTCCGACCATGTGACCAAAAAACTGTTCGAGGAATTGCTCGTCGAGGAGGAAGCGCATGAGGACCAGTTCGATACCGAGGGTGATAACTTCGGCCAGTTCCCCGACCATTACCTCGCGCTCCAGTCGATCGAGCACAGCAAATCGATCGCCAGGCATGATACCTCGGTTGGCTAATCGCCGGATGTAACGTAAGTCGTGCTTAAGGAATCGTGTGATGTGTTTGTTTTCCGGCATCATATTTCGCGATTTCTCAAGCACGACTCGCATTAACGGTTTCCGTCGAAGCCGCATGGGTACTGAAACCCCACCTCTGCCGCCTCCGTTGGCTTCGCCCTCCTCCTTCGCGCCCCGGCCATTTAAACAGGTTTGATGGCCCCGGCTTGGCGTCGGTTGAGCGGGGCGGGCCTGCAAACCGGCATTTCAGGCCATTGGCCGATGGAAGGATGAGGTGTTTAAGCGCAACTCACGTTATTTAACATGAGGCCGGGCTACGGAATCCGGACCGATGCATTGGAAAAGAACAAAATTTGCAGATTTTTTATCCCGGATTCGTATTATTAAATAGTCTGTGTTTCAGGGCGGTATGTGCCGCCCTGTTTTTTTGTGCATGTAAATCAATAAAAAAGGCCGGAAAAAATTTGCACTTCCTGGTTAAATTCCTAATTTTGTAATGAATACAATGTTGTATTGACTACAAGTTCGGGGCTTGAAGGAAAGAGCACAGAAATATTTGGAGTCGTACGGCATCAGGGTTTCATTGCAACGCTTGGCAGTGATGGAGTACCTGATCGCCCACAAGACCCACCCTTCCGCAGACGAGATATTCTCTGCGCTTTATCCTTCGATCCCGACCCTTTCGCGGACGACGATCTACAATACGCTCAACACGTTGGCTGAGCAGGGGGCGATCCGTGCATTGGACATTGACCCGCGCCAGTTGCATTACGACGGCGACACGGTTCCGCACGGCCATTTCCTGTGCATGAGTTGCGGCATGATCGAGGACATAGCCTTCGACGTGCCCAAGTTCGAGGAGCTTACCCGCAACCGTGCGCCGAAGGGGGCGGCCGTGCGTAGCGTGCAGGTCACCTATAAGGGAATTTGCAGCCGGTGCAATATAGAAAACAACGATTACAGACCATACTTAACTACTGACTAAATATTTAATGATGAAAAAATTCCGTTGCACGGTGTGCGGCCACATCCATACAGGAGATGCCGCGCCCGAAATGTGCCCCCTTTGCAAGGCTCCGGCCTCGAAATTCGAAGAAATGGTGGAAAGCGCCGCAGGCCTTATGTGGGCCGACGAGCACCGTATCGGTGTGGCGCAGGGTGTGGATGCCGAGGTTTTGCAGGGACTGAAAAACCACTTTATGGGTGAATGTACCGAGGTGGGGATG
>JAVBNK010000151.1:0-4536 GCA_031551595.1 Rikenellaceae bacterium
TTTTTTATGCTTATATTTGTAACGCAAAGGTTACTTCAAGGTAATTTAACGTTACATTAAAATTTGAGATTATGGATGCGAGCCTGATTGAAAAACTCGACCGGCGGCGGTACCGGTTGTCGGTGTGGAAAACGGCCTCATTTATCGTGTTTTGGGCGGGAGTCATGCTCGCCCCGTATGTCTGTGACAAGCCGGCTAAAATAGTTTTCTGGTCGCTTTTTGCCGTAGGGGCGGCGGTTTTTGTGCCGGTGGCATTCAGGCTGGCGCTGCTCGAAAGCCGCATCGCACGCGACGAGGAATTGAACCGTGCACTCAACAACGAAATGTACCGGCATTACCTTTATTTGTCGATGTCGTGGGGCTTCTGGCTGATGATCGGCATAGCGTTTGCCGCTATCTGTGTAATACAATTATTTGGCGTAGTCGTTTCCGCCCTGACAATATGCGCCGGACTTATCTACGTGGGGATAGTTTTCCAGAAGGTCGCCCAGCTGATCTACAACCGTTGATGGAACTGCAAAACACCATACGCGTCCACCGGGCGATCAAACACATCACCCAGGAGGAACTGGCCGCGGCCGTGGGGGTGACGCGCAAGACCGTCAACACCATCGAGAACGGACGGTTCGTGCCCTCGACCGTGCTGGCGATGCGCATCGCCCGTTATTTCGGCGTACCCGTCGAAGAGGTGTTTTCGCTCGCGGAGTAACAACCCGGCCCTGCTGTGCAACCCCGGCAGCCCGCAGCCACCCCGGGCGAAGGGCTGCAACTTTCCGTTTTGCCCTCCGCCGGCCGCGGACTGAAACAATTCCCCTCAATTTATCAACATCCCGATGCGGATTCCGTAAGGTTACTTACCTTTGTAACCGTTATGTCGGAATGTACGAAAAATCTCAATCCCGCCCAGCGTGAGGCGGTCGTCAATTACGATTGCCCGTCGCTGATCGTGGCCGGCGCAGGCTCGGGCAAGACCCGGGTGCTCACGTGCCGTATCGCCTATATGCTGGAGCAGGGCGTGCCGCCCGCGGCCATCCTCGCCCTGACCTTCACCAACAAGGCCGCCCGCGAGATGCGCGAGCGTATCGCCGCGATGGTCGGCGAGCAGCAGGCGCGCCGCCTGTGGATGGGCACGTTCCACTCCGTTTTCTCGCGCATCCTGCGTGCCGAGGCGGCCGTGCTGGGTTTCCCGGCCACGTTCACCATCTACGACACGGCCGACAGCCGCAATCTGGTGCGCCGCATCATCAAGGAAATGAACCTCTCGGACGAAACCTACAAACCGGCCGACGTACTCTCTCGTATATCCTTAGCGAAGAACAACCTGGTCACCCCGGAAGCCTACGAAGCCAACGTGAACTATATCGCAGAGGACCGCCAGCATAAAAAGCCGCAGATCGTAGACGTCTACCGCGAATACGTGCGCAAATGCCGCGAGTTCGGGGCGATGGATTTCGACGATTTATTACTGAATATCAATATATTGTTCAGGGACCACCCGGAGGTGACGGCCAAATACCAGCAGATGTTCCGCTATATCCTCGTGGACGAGTACCAGGACACGAATTACGCCCAGTACATCATCGTGCGGCGGCTGGCGCAGCACCATTCGCGGGTGTGCGTGGTGGGCGACGACGCCCAGAGCATCTACTCGTTCCGCGGCGCCAAGATCGAGAACATCCTGCGCTTCCGCAACGATTTCCCCGAGGCGACAACCTTCAAACTCGAACAGAATTACCGCTCGACCCGCACGATCGTCAGCGCGGCCAACAGCGTCATCGAAAAGAACGCCAACCGGATCAAAAAAGAGTCCTTCTCGGAAGGCCCCGTGGGCGAACAGATCAAGGTGCTGCGCGCTTACACCGACATGGAGGAGGCCTCGCTGCTGGCCGACGAGCTGCGCACGCTGGTCCGCACCGGCGGCGGCGAGTGGAGCGAGGCGGCCATCCTCTATCGCACCAACGCCCAGTCGCGCGTGCTGGAGGAGGCGCTGCGCAAACGCGGTATTCCCTATAAGATCTACGGCGGCACGTCGTTCTACCAGCGCAAGGAGGTCAAAGACCTGGTGGCCTATATCCGGTTGGTGGTCAACGGGCGCGACGAGGAATCGCTCAGGCGGGTGATCAACTTCCCCGCACGGGGGATCGGCGAGGTGACCGTCGAGCGCATCGCCGCGGCGGCCGCCGCGGCAGGCGCGGGTATGCTCGACACGATGCGCACGCAGGACGGCACGGCGGTGGGCCTCAACGCCGGGGCGACGAAAAAAATGAAGGACTTCGTGGCGATGATCGACGACCTGGCGTTGGCGCGGTGCGGGCAGACGCTCTACGAAGCGGGCCTGCAGATTGCCACTCGCTCGGGGTTGATCGGCATGTATAAGGCCGATAACTCGCCCGAGGCGATGAGCGCCCTGGAAAACATCGAGGAGTTGCTCAATTCGATGCACACCTTCGAGGAGGATTTCGCAGGCGTGGACGGCGAACCGGCGCAGCCGACGATCGAGGACTGGCTGGGCAACATCGCCCTTTTGACGGACGCCGACAACGAGGACGAGAGTGAGCGCAACCACGTCACGCTGATGACCGTACACTCGGCCAAAGGCCTGGAATTCAAATATGTGTTCATCGCAGGCATGGAAGAGAACCTCTTCCCTAACCAGATGGGGCTGGGCACGCAGGAGGGGCTGGAGGAGGAGCGTCGGCTGTTCTACGTGGCGCTCACGCGGGCCAAGGAGGTGGCTGTGGTGTCGTTCGCCCAGCAGCGGTTCAAGTGGGGACAAATGACTTTCTCACGCCCGAGCCGCTTCCTGTCGGAGATCGACCCGAAGTATCTGGACACCGTGATCGAACCCGAAGAAGAAGCGCAGGATCCGGCCGAGCAGATGCGCAACCGCTTCGACTACCGCCGCCAGGGGGGAGCGCAGGGAGGAAAACCGTCCTGGCAAGGAGGCGAAGAAAGCGGCAAACCTCAGTGGCAGAAACGCGAAGGCGCAGGAAAGCCCGGCGGCTGGCAAGGTGCGGGCGGACAGGGCGGCGGCAAATCCGGATGGCAGGGCGCACAAGACGGCAACCCCTTGCGGCCAAGCCGCCCGGCGGGGGAAACCCCCGCGCCGAAGATCCGCGTGGAACCCCTGGAGCGCCCGAAGAACCTGCGCAGCATCGGCGCCCGGCCCGCTGAAGCCGCGGCCGCCCCGCAACCTGCCCCCGCGGGTTCGCTCACGGCCGGCACCCGCGTGCGCCACTCGAAATTCGGCGCAGGCACCGTCACCGCCGTCGAGCAAATGACCGGCGACAGCAAGCTCACCATCGCGTTCGACGACGGCGTGGCCCGCACGCTGCTCCAGAAATTCGCAAAACTTGAACGAATATAAACCGCATACGATCCACAGGCAGCAGAATTTGCCCTGCATAGCGAGGCGCACCCGCAGCCACCCCGGGCGAAGGGATGGGTTTCGGGGCGAAGCCACCGGTTGCTCCTCATGCGGGGCAAGTCGCCAACCGACGCTGCGGAGCGAGGGCAAAAGCCGCCTGCGGACTATGCCGGGCCGCGAGGAGGAAACCCATGCATGGCACAACCCTCCCGGATGCCGGAAGGTATCCTTCGCCGGCTGCGGAGCATATATGTTTCCGGAATTTCCCCCGACCCTGAAAAATAAACCCCTATGACCCTCAAGGAGAGATACGACGGCGTGATCGCATGGTTCAGCAAGGAGATGCCCGCGGCCGAATCGGAATTGCATTACACGGACCCCTATCAGCTGGTGGCGGCGGTGATCCTCTCGGCGCAATGCACCGACAAGCGCGTCAACATGACCACACCGGCGCTGTTCGAACGCTTCCCCGACGCGCGGTCGATGGCCGACGCCTCGCCCGACGAGATCTATCCCTACATCAAGAGCATCTCCTATCCCAACAACAAGGCGAAAAACCTGCACGGCATGGCCCGTATGCTGGTCGACGAATTCGGCGGCATCGTCCCCTCCGACCCGCGCGAAATGGAGCGGCTGCCGGGCGTGGGACGCAAGACGGCCAACGTCGTGGGGGCGGTGATGTTCGGCAAACAGGTAATGCCGGTCGACACGCACGTCTTCCGGGTGTCGAACCGCATCGGCCTTACGCGCAACGCACGCACCCCGCGCCAGGTCGAGGACCAGCTCACGGCCCACATTCCCGGCGAATTGCTGCCGCTGGCCCACCACTGGCTGATCCTCCACGGCCGCTACGTCTGCACCGCCCGCGCACCCCACTGCGACCGGTGCGGGATCGCCCCCTTCTGTGCCTACCGGGCCGCGGCGGCGAGAAAATCGGCAAAATAAGAGCGAAAAGGGGTATCATCCCGGACTAAAATCGTATCTTTGTCGTTTATAGAATTAGGGTTTGTCGGAAATTTTCCAAACAAAATCTTAGAGTTTGTCTAAATTTTATTCATATAAAAGATTATGAGTCAATTTTTTGATGATTTTCCTCGCCCGCCGAGGGAGGCGTGGCGGTGTCCCACGGCGAGTGAGGCGGGTGTGGAAAGCGCAAAAAAGGGCCATAA
>JAVBNK010000167.1:0-21142 GCA_031551595.1 Rikenellaceae bacterium
AGCTGGCATTGGAGGCGGCTTTGATCTGGCGGTTCAGGTCGCCGAGCTGTGCGCGTGCCACGGCCGCCGCATCGCCGCCGCCGACCGTCACTCCCCGCTGCCCCTGAGGGTTTTGCTGTTGTTGCGGGTTGGAGGCCGCAGCCGGTGCGCTCCTGCCCAGAAGCGATACCAACGCGTCGACATGACTCTTTTGCAGGTTGCGGCGGTAGATGTCGGGGGCTTTACCCGTGTAAAGTTCCGTCCATACGCCTTTCCGGAGGTCGGCGAACAGTTGGTCGGTCGAATAGGCTTTCTTGCCGTCGAGAGCCTGCTGTTGCACCAGGCGGTTGATGGTGTTGCTGCTCAGCAGTTGGTTGATCGCCGTGGCTTGGATACTCCCGATCGAACTTATCGGGTTGACGCCCGCAAGTTCGATGAGTTGCTGGTCGATCAGCCAGGCCGGAGTGGTGAAAAGCTGTTTATTGAGGAATTCGACGGCCTCGTGCTGGAGGGCTGCGGGGACGTTTTCCCTGAATTTTTTATCGCTTTCCTCTGTCGTGAGCGGGGTGGTGTAGGTGCCTCCCACATAGGTCACTACATGGCCTGCATAGCGTCCCAGCTGGCCGACGACCTGGGCGTAGAGGACGGCGGCCTTGGCGTAATCGCGGTCGGGTTCCCTGGTCCAGTCGATGATCTCGGGGACGATGCGCCTGAGGTTTTTGATGCCATATTCGCCCGCTTTCATCGCGTCGTCGCCGACGGCCTCGGACTGGTTGCGCGGATCGAAGCGATCCATTTCGCCGCCGAAGGTATAACGCACGTCCTCTTTGAGTTTGGCGATGATGCTTTGGTTCGAGAAGGGTATCTCTTCCTCGGCCGTGGCGAATTGCGGCAGCCAGCGGTAGCCCCATTCGATCGACCAGTCGTCATAGATGCCGATACGGGGGAATATACCCTTGCGGGTGACATTGTCCTCGGGTTGTGCGACGTAGTTGAAGCGTGCGTAGTCCATGATCGAAGGGGTATGGCCGTTGGCGTCGGTCCAGGCCTTGTCGCGCAGTTTTTCGACCGGTACGGTGGCCGATGAACCCATGTTATGGCGCAGGCCGAGGGTGTGTCCCACTTCGTGCGACGACACGAAACGGATCAGCTCGCCCATCAGCGCGTCGTCGAAGTTGACGGTGCGTGCGGCGGGATCGATGGGGCCTGCCTGCACCATATACCAGTTGCGCAGCAGTTCCATGATGTTGTGGTACCAGTTGATATGCGTTTCGATGATCTCGCCGCTGCGGGGGTCGTGCACATGGGGGCCGCTGGCGTTGGCGATGTCCGACGGTTTGTAGACGATCGCCGAATGGCGTGCGTCCTCAAGGCTCCACGTCGGATCGTCCACCGGGGCCATCCTGCCCTGGATCGCGTTTTTAAAGCCGGCTTTTTCAAAGGCCGGCTGCCAGTCGTTCACCCCCTGGATCAGGTAGGGTATCCATTTTTTCGGTGTGGCCGGGTCGATGTAGATGACGATCGGTTTTTTGGGCTCGACCAGTTCGCCGCGTTTATATTTTTCGATGTCCTCGTCTTTGGGTTCGAGCCTCCAACGGGTGATCAGGGCGCGTTTTTCGATACCCTGGGGGTTTGAATCATAATCGGTATAGTTCACCGCGAAGTAGCCTACGCGCGGATCGTAGAAACGCGGCTTCATAGGTTCTTTGGGCAGCAATACCACCGAATTGTTCAGTTCGTAAGTGAGGTTGCTCGCGCCCATATAGGTACGTACGGTGCGGACTTCGAGGTTGATCGGGAAGGTTTTGATCGATTCCGTGTAGCTGGCCTCGGGCATCGCGCCGCCTGCGCCGATACTTTTTTTTGCATTGTCAGGCAGGCCAAATACCCCTTTGTCGCCTTTGATATAGTCCGTCACGTCGATGAGTGTCGTCCGGATTTTGCTCACCGAGTCGGTGCGGTAGGACTTCACGTCGAATACGGCCGAGATCGGTTGCACGTTCGAATTAGCCACGGCGGTGTACATATTGTCGACATCCGTGGCGCGTTCCAGGTACGATATGTCGCGGATGTAGACCTTGTTCTGGCCTTTCGGGGCCAAATCGAAGCGGATCACGCTTTCATCCAGATAGTCGCCCGGATAACCGACTTTTTTCTTATCTCCGGCGGGTGCTTTGACGATACGGCCTACCACCAGCAGGTCGCGGCCCAGTACCGAGTCGGGGATTTCGAAGTAGTATTTATCCTTGACCTGGTGTACGGCGATGAACCCCTGCTGCGATTTGGCGTCTTTGGTGACGATCGTGTGGAAGGGTTTCGGAGTCTTGTCGTCGGCCGGTTGCGAGGGCTTCTGGGCCTGTTCGGGCTGGTTGTCCGGTACGGAACTCGTGGTTTTCTGTTTCTTCTTGGAGGGGTGTTTTTGGGCATACGCGCCTGCTCCCGGGAAAAGCAGGGCCGCAGCCAGGGCGACGGAGATGAATCTTGTAGTCATTCTGAATCGGGTTTTATGGGTTATGGACGAATTGAACGTGGTATCTTCCTCCCGGGCTATCTCCGTCTGCCGCCTCCGCCTCCGGGCATTCCCATGCCGCCGCCGGAGAATCCGCCCCGCATGATCACGGCGCCGCCGGCCGGTGCGCCCATGCGGTATTGGTCTGGACCGTCGTGGTCTTCGCGTCCGAAGCGCGAGAACCCGAAGCCGCGGCCCTGCGAACGGCTGGCGTTGATACGGTACGACAGGCTGACGATCCAGTAGCGTCCGAAGGTTTGGGACCAGCGGTTGCTGACGTGGTCGGCCGTGACGGTCGAGTTGTAGTTGGTTTCACGCCCCAGCACGTCATAGGCCGCCACCGAGATGTCGCACATGCGTTTGAACGCCTTGAAGCCGGCCACGACATTGAGGGTCTGGTTCTCGTTGTCCTTGGAGGCGCCTTTGAGCGAGAAATACTTGGAATAGTCGTAGTTGGCGTTGGCGAACATCCAGTTGGTGATGTCCCAGCGCATACTGGCGCCTACGGACTGGTTTATCGACGCATCGGCTTTTTTATCGGCGTTTTCCGAGTAGCGGTACGTGGTCCCGGAGTTGACCCGGAAACTGATCCGGCGCGAGAAATTGCTGTTAAGGGCCAGGGTGAGCGACGGGGAAACGGTTTCGGTGAAATCCAGTTTGTCGTCGATGTATAAAGGGCTTTTCGAGTAGCTGAGCCTTAGCCCGATGCGTGCGTTCGATTTGACGGAGGGCACATAGCGGTTATGGTCCAGCGAGCCGTTGAGCGACATGTTGCCGTTGACGTTCTTGTAGGAGTAAAGCGTCGTGCCCGCTTCGACCTGGTAGTTGTCATACTCGGGCAGGGTCGTGTCCGTGCCGTAGTAGGTTTTTGCCGATACGATGGCGTTATGGGTGGTAGAATAGCCCAACCCGAAACGTGTTTCGCGCGATTTTTCGGTATCCGTACTGTTGAAACTAAGCGAAACGGAATGGGTTTGGCTCTGTTTGAGGGCCGGGTTGCCGGTGGTGAGGATCGTCGATTGCGACTGGTCTTCCTGCAACTGGTTGCGCAGTTGGTCCACCGAAGGCGTGTTGGTGCTTGTCGAATAGTTCAGCGACATGACTTTCGAGGAGTAATCGCCGATGTGGATACCCACCGACGGGTCGATGGCCGTGAATCGTTTGTCGTACCGGTAATCCTCGGGCAGGTTTTCGTCGCGGTTCATGCCGATCGACCGCATTGCGACCGTGCCGTTGAAGAACGTCTTCCCGTAGTTGAACATCAGCCCCGCGCTGAGGTTGTGGGAGTTGTTGTTCACACGGTAGTCATAGGTGTCGTGCGGGTCGACCTGGTTGGTGTATTGGTCTACGGCCATTTTGCGCGAAAGACTGTTGTTATAGTTGTACGAGTAGCCCAACGAGCCGAACAATCCGCCGTTCTCCTTGCGTATCATCAGGAACATCTTGTTGACGTTGGCGTTGAAGCTGCGGTCGTACCCGTCGGCGTCGCTGACGATCCACTTTTTATTGTCTACATAGGGCAGGGTGTCGGCGCTCCATGTATTCTCTCCTTTTTCGGAGTAGCTGAACCCGGCGTTGAAGTTGAGTTTTATCTTGTCCAGGCGGAACCGTATCGATTCGTTGAGGTCATATCCGTTGCTGCTGTTGCGCCGGCGGTTGGACGAATGGTTGACGACCTGGCCGTCGGCGGTTTGCAGTTTGGCGTTATAACCGCTTCCGCTGCGGTCGTAAATGGTGTTGTTGCTGCCGACCGAGAATCCTTTATACTCGTTCGAGTAACCCAGCTCGATGTTATGGGTTCCTGAACGGGAGATGGTGCTGGAGGTGTCGGTGTCGTATTTGTCCGTGAAATAAACGTCTTCGCCGGCCGATGCGGAACGCGAGTAGCTGTCTTTATAGGAATAGGATACGTCTACACCCTTGTTGATCCTGCGGGCGTATTTGGCGAACAACGAGTCGGCCTCTTTGAATTTCACCGGCCTCATGAAACCGACGTCGGCCTTCACGCTGTTGTTGCGGTTATATCCGCCGCCGCCGCCGCGGCTGGAAAGCAGTTCGCTCATGCGGTTCGACGACCGTCCGATATTGCCCGTATTGGCGTCCAACCCCACGCGCAGGTTGTCGGCGAAGTAGTTGAGCGTCAGCCCGGCCGCATAACGTTCCTGGTAATGGCCGTTCTCGCTTTTGGCCATGTCGGTGCCCAGGCTGCCCAGCGTGAAGCCCGAGGTGAGGGCCAGCAGTTTGCTTTTGGTTTCGATGTCGATCACGCGGCGTTTCTGGTCCTCCTGCAGGCGGCCGGTGCGCAGGGCCTCCTCGGAGTATTCGTCGTAGACTTTCAGTTTGCGCACGTCGTTGGCCATCAGGTTCTGGAGGGCGGTCATCACGTTGCGGCCGAAAAGCTCGCGTCCGTCCACATAGATCCGCGAAACGTCCTTGCCCTGGGCTTTGATCTTGCCGTCTTCCATCTCGATGCCGGGCAGTTGCTTGAAGATCTCTTCGGCATAGTCGCCTTCCAACGTCCTGACCGCGCCCGCATGGTAGACCAGCGTATCGCCCGATTTGGACATGACCGGGATCTGTGCCGTGACCGCGATGGCCTCGATATCGGTGGGGGCCTCTTCGATCTGGATGTTGCTGTATGTGGTGCGGTTGGCGGTCACGCTGATCTCGACGTTCTCGGTCCGGTAGCCCACATACCTCACTTCGAGCCGGGCTTTACCTGCGGGCACTTTCCTAAAGGTGTATGTGCCGTTGACCGTGGTGGTGTAGGTGGTGTCGGAGCCCGATACGAGCCTTACGGTGGCTCCGCTCATGGCCCTGCGGCGGGGACCGTCGTTGCGTGTTACGGAACCGGCTACGGTGCCGGTCGCTGTCTGGGCGGATGCCGTTTCCGCAAGGGCCGCCAATGCGAAAACCAATAGGGCTAGTTTCTTCATCATCTCGATACGCGTTAATGATCGCAAAGTTAGGACTAAAACCATGTCCGGCGACACGCCTTCTCGTCATTTCACCGGATGATTTTGCCGTGTCGCCGGACAGGATGCGTCGTGCGGGGTGGTTTCGCCTATAACGTGAAATGCGTGAGAATATTGTCCGCGATACAACCCACGAGTCGGTTGATCGAATCGACGGATATCCAGGCCGTATGGGGGGACAAGACCAAACGGTGTTTTTCAGCCACCGTGCAGAGCGGATTATCCGCGTTTATGGGTTCCCGGGTAAACACATCCACGACCGCGCCAGCGATCCTTCCCTCGTTCAGCGCCCGGGTGAGGGCCGCTTCGTCGACCATGCCTCCGCGGGCCATGTTGGCCACGATGGCCGTAGGCTTCATCATCCGGAATTGCGCCTCGCCGAGCAGGTTGGCCGTGGCGGGGCTGAGCGGGGCGTGGAGCGAAACGATATCCGATGTGCGCAACAACTCTTCGAGCGGAAGGTGGGTGTATCCCGCCTGCGTATTATTGCCCGACGTGGAATGATAGGCTATCTCCGCGCCGAAAGCTGCGGCGAGGGCAGCCACCTGCCGGCCGATGTGGCCCATGCCGACGATGCCCCAGCGCTTGCCGTGGATACCGGTGATCGCGGGGCCGAAATGGAACAGCCGCGGACTGCGGGCATAGTCGCCGCTTTTGACGTAGGCGTCATAATATACGGTTTGCCGCACCAGCGCCAATACTCCCGCCAGCGTGGCCTCGGCAACGGAATACGTGGAATAATTGACCGCATTCTTCACGGTGATCCCCAGTTCTTCGGCTGCATCGAGGTCGATGTTGTTCATGCCGGTCGCCGCCACGCAGATCAGTTTCAACTCCGGCAGCAGTTGCCGCATTTCGTCGCGTCCGATGCGTACTTTGTTGGTAATGACTACATCGCGGCCTTTGCAGCGTTCCATGACCTGCGCGGGCGGGGTATCCTCGTAACCGGTGTATTCACCGCAGGCCCGGATCGCCGAAAGGTCGGCGCCGTTGACCGAATATTCGTCCAGGAAACAGATTTTCAGCATTGCTTATTCGTATTTGGTTTAATCTCTAAGGGTTCAATTTCCCTGTAGTTTACTGCGTTTTGCATTTACATCCCGCGGCTGCGGGTACGCGCCAAAGGCACGGGCCGCGGGATATGGCATTTGCCACAGGCAACTGCGCCCTTGAGACCCCGTAGCTTCAGTTATCCATGCTGTACATGGGTTTCCTCCCCGCAGCCCGGCATACCTCAGGTAAACCCGGTTCTGCCCGCGCCCGCATCGCGTCGGTTGCGGCGTTGCCATGCTTTACATCCCGCGGCTGCTGGGGCGACGCAAAGCGTCGGGCCGCGGATGTGGCAGTTGCCTGTAACGACTGCGCCCTCGCAAATATCCCGTAGCTTCCTGCGGGGCGGGGGGCTCTAATTCTTTATCTTCTCCTCTGCCGGTAAAGCCGTCAGCCCGCGGCCGACGCTGCGAGCGAAGGCAGAGGCCGCTTGCGGACTATGCCGGGCCGCGAGAAGGAAAACAATGTAACGCATTGTAAAAATCGGCTGCGGCACCTATTGACCCTCCGCTGGCTGCGGACCGGCCATTTCCCCGATCAATCCCCGCACCACGACCGACGCGCACGCGCATCCGAACACGGCAGGCATGTACGAGATCGTTCCCACATTCGATTTTTTATTCTGTTCCTCGCAGAGGACCATCGACCCTTCGCGCACGGCTTCGGGTGAAAAAACCGCCTGGAAACCACAGCGTATGCCCAGCTTATGTAATCTTTTGCGCAGCATGTGGGCCAGCGGGCAATGGTGGGTCCTGGCGATGTCTTTGATCTCGACCAGCGTCGGGTCGGTCTTGGCGCCCGCGCCCATCGAACTGACCACCGGGATGCCGCGGTCGAGACACCCTTTGATCAGGTTGACCTTCGGGGCGAGCGTGTCGATCGCATCGACCGCATAATCATAATGCGCGGCGTCCAAGAGCCCGTCGGTAGCTTCGTCCTTGATGAAACCCTCGAAGACGGTAAGTCCTATCTCCGGATTAATATCCTTCAGGCGTGCGGCGACCAACTGCGCTTTGGATTGTCCCACGGTGGAATGCAGGGCGATCACCTGGCGGTTGATGTTGCTTGGAGCGACCGTGTCGCCGTCCGCCACAGTCATGTGTCCCACGCCTGCCCGCGCGATCATCTCGGCCGCCACGGCCCCTACGCCGCCCAGACCTACCACCAGTACGTGCGCCCGCTCCAGCGCCCCCAGTTTTTCATCCCCCAACAATAATTGTGTCCTTCCGCACCACTCCGCACTCATCCGAAAACCGTTTTGAAATTTTTATATATCGTGTCCTGCAACTCTTCGATGGGGATTTCGAGAATCCCGGCTGCCTGCACGTAGAGTTCTTCGATGGTGGCGTCGTCCTGGTCGGTTTCGAGGAACATCCTTTCGCGGGGGATGCGCCGCATGGCGTTGAGCGTACGGGGCGATGCCAGGCTGCGGTGGCCGAAGGAGAGGTAATAACCCGCCTGTATCGCCTTGACCGCCTGCTCGAAACTGCCCGTGAAGCCGTGGAATACGACCGCACGCAACTTGTAACCCGAAAGCATTTTCATCACCGGTTCGAATGCGTGCACACAATGGATGACCACGGGCAGGTGGCGTCGGGCGGCTATTTTAAGTTGGTCGTTGAACGTGTCGGCCTGCATGGTGCGGTTCACGTCGCGCACATAGTCGAGGCCTATCTCGCCGATGGCGATGATTCCGGGATTCGCTTCGAGTTCGGCGAACAGGGCTCGTTTCGCGGGGATATCCAGCCATCCCGCGTCCCACGGGTGGATGCCGAGGGCGACCAGGGCGGGTGGGGCGGGGTAGGAGCGTCCCGGTTCGCAGAAGAGCACGGACTGCACTTCCAGGGCCGTTCCCCGGGGGGTATGGGTATGAATATCGACCATCGGGTGTGCCACACCTGAAAATTTATTAAATTTGCAACGGCTTAATGCCGACCCCACAAATGTAAGAAATTTACCATAGTTTATGAAATTCAACCACGCGGAAATCATCGAAATGCTTAGCGCCGAAGGCGATGAAATGCAACAATTGCTGGATAAGGCCCATGCCGTGCGGGTGGCCCGTGCCGGCGAGGGGATCTACCTGCGCGGGTTGATCGAATATTCGAACCAATGCCGCAAGAATTGCCTCTACTGCGGCATCCGCAAGGATATGCCCGGGCTGGAACGTTACACGCTTACACACGACCAGGTGGTCGGGGCGGCTGCATACGCCTTGCGCGAGGGTTACGGCTCGGTGGTGATCCAGGCCGGGGAGATCACCTCGAAACAATATACCGACGCTGTCGAGCGGATCGTGCGCGACGTGAAGGCGCTCACCCTCGAAAGCGTCGGGGCTGCGCCGCCCGAAGGCGAACGGTGGCAGGATACGCTCGGCATCACCCTTTCGCTGGGAGAGCAGAGCCTCGACACCTACCGCCGTTGGTTCGGGGCCGGGGCTACGCGCTATCTGCTGCGCATCGAAGCCTCGGACCGCAAGCTCTTTTCACAGATCCATCCCCGCACGATCGTCCACAGCTATGACGACCGCCTGAGGGCTATCATGGACCTGCGCCGGGCGGGATTCCAGGTCGGTACGGGGGTGATGATCGGCCTGCCGGGCCAGACGCCGGCGCAGTTGGCGGGAGATTTGACCTTCATGGAGCGCATGGGGATCGATATGTGCGGCATGGGACCCTACATCGAATGTGCGGGTACGCCGCTGGCCGGGGGGCAGGTGCCCCCGCTGCAGTGGCGTATGGATATGACGCTCAAAATGGTGGCAGTGTTGCGGCTGATGATGCCCGACATCAACATCGCCGCGACGACCGCCCTCGAAGCCATCGACCCGCAGGGACGTGCCCGCGCCCTGCGCTCGGGGGCCAACGTGATGATGCCCAACATCACCCCGCAGGACGGCCTGTCGGGCTACAAACTGTATGACAATAAGCCGGAACCGGGCTGCGTAGACCTTTCCATGCCTTCGATACGTCGCGGCGTGCCGGGCGATTCGAAACATTTTACGTCGGTGGCCGGAAAAAGTGAATAAAACATTGCAAGTAGTTTGTTCCTACGGATTAATGTGTTATTTTTGCGCTCTGTTATAGTTTTCACACTGACGGTTTGAAATCAAAACGATCAAAAATACAACTAAATAGATTGGAATTCGATGCCGAAAGTTATTAAATTAAAGAAAGGGCTCGATCTTCGGTTGACGGGGGAAGCCGACCGCCGGACGGTCGCGTTGCCTATGGCGCAGGCGTATGCCGTGACCCCTTCAGATTTCGAAGGCCTGGTGCCGAAACTGCTCGTCCAGCCGGGCGACGGCGTGAAGGCCGGGACGCCGCTCATGTTCTCGAAAAGCGATCCGAGGGTGGTGTTCACCTCGCCTGTGAGCGGTACGGTGGCCGAGGTGCGCCGCGGTGAAAAACGCCGTATCCTGGAGATCGTGGTCACGCCGGACGACGCGCAGGCATACGAGCGCTTCGCTACCGGGGGGTTCCGTTCGATGGAGCGTGCACAACTGGTCGACTTGATGTTGGGTTCAGGGCTGTGGCCGTTTGTTATGCAGCGTCCTTACGGCATCATCGCCAACCCGGACGACCAACCCAAAGCCATTTTCATTTCGGGTTTCGACAGCGCCCCGCTGGCCCCCGACCTGGATTATATTTTGGATGGCGAGGGCGAGAACCTCGCGGCGGGCATCGATGTGCTCAATAAACTCACGCCGGGCAAGGTGCACCTCAGCCTGCGGGCATCGAAGCAGGGCGGGGTGCTGGATTGCGTCGCCGGGGTGGAAAAGCACCTCTTCGAGGGGCCGCACCCGGCAGGCAACGTCGGCGTGCAGGTCCATCATATCGACCCCGTGAATAAAGGCGAGAAAGTGTGGACGGTCGATGCGCAGGCCGTGGCGCTGATCGGCCGCTTCTTTAATAAAGGTGCGGTGGACATGACGCGGACGGTGGCGCTGACCGGCTCGGAGTTGGGCCGGACCCATTATGTAACCGTGATCGCCGGGGCGAGGATGGACTCGCTCGTGGGCGGGGTCGATCCCGTGCATTCGCGCATTGTTTGCGGCAACGTGCTGACCGGCAGGGCTACCGCACGCGAAGGCTTCCTGAATTTTTACTGCAACCAGGTGACCGTTATACCGGAAGGCAACCACTATGAATTCCTGGGTTGGGCGATGCCGCGTTTCGATAAGTTTTCGGTGTCGCGAAGCTATTTTTCATGGCTGGCCCCGCGTAAACGCTATACGCTGGATACCAACCTGAACGGCGGCCGGAGGGCGTTCGTCTTTACGGGCCTTTACGACCGTTACCTGCCGATGGACATCTATCCGATGTACCTGCTGAAGGCCATTCTCGCGGGGGATATCGATAAAATGGAGAACCTGGGCATCTATGAGGTGGTCGAAGAGGATTTCGCGCTGTGCGAGTTCGTCGACCCGTCGAAAACCGAGATGCAGCAGATCGTCCGTGACGGCATTAACCTTATGATAAAGGAGTTGTAAGCGTATGAAAGGACTTCTCAGATACGTAGAAAAGATAAAGCCCGCATTCAGCGAAGGCGGGCGTTTCCCGTGGCTGCACTCGACGTTCGATGCGTTCGAAACGTTCCTGTTCGTGCCTGCGTCGACCACCCGCAAGGGGGCGCACGTGCGCGACTGCAACGACATGAAACGTGCGATGATCGTGGTGGTGGTGGCGTTGATGCCGGCGTTGCTGTTCGGGATGTACAACGTGGGGCTGCAACATTTCAAAGCCACGGGTGAGGCTGCCGCGATGGCGTTGGGCAGTTTCGCCGCCATCTGGCAATGCTTCTGGTTCGGATTCCTGAAGGTGCTGCCTATTATTATAGTATCCTACGTGGTGGGGCTGGGCATTGAGTTCGCCTTCGCCCAATGGCGCAGGCACGAGGTCAACGAGGGCTTCCTGGTGACGGGAATGCTCATACCTTTAATTATGCCGGTCGACGTGCCGCTGTGGATGGTGGCCATGGCGACGGCGTTTTCGGTGATTATCTGTAAAGAGGTTTTCGGCGGCACGGGCATGAACGTGTTCAATCCGGCGCTGGTGGCCCGCGCGTTCATATTCTTCGCCTATACGCCCTATATTTCGGGTGAGAAGAGATGGGTTGCGGGGATGTCCGAAGGCGCGGGTATCGCGGACGGCTTTTCGGGTGCGACGCCGCTCTCGGACATCGGCAACGCGATGGCCGAAGGGGCGCAGACGATCACCTATGCCAACGGCACCACGCCGATGGACTGGTTGCTGGGCTTCATTCCGGGGTCGATTGGCGAAACGTCGACCGTGGCGATCCTGCTGGGTGCGGTTATTTTGCTGTGGACGGGGGTGGCCAGTTGGCGCGTCATGCTGAGTGTCTTTGCAGGCGGCTACCTGATGGGCTTGCTGTTCAACCTGATCGGAGTGAATATGTACATGACCGACGTGCCTGCGTGGCAGCACCTCATCATGGGCGGTTTCGCGTTCGGCGCGGTGTTCATGGCGACCGATCCGGTGACCGCGGCGCAGACCAATGCGGGTAAAGTGATCGTCGGGCTGCTGATCGGTATGCTGGCGGTGATGGTGCGGGTGGTCAATCCGGGTTATCCCGAGGGTATGATGCTTGCCATCCTGCTGATGAATGCGCTGGCGCCGCTGGTGGACCACTATGTGGTCGAAGCGAACATGCGCCGCCGCAACCGCCGCCTGAGAACCGCTAAAATTTCGGAGTCCGTTTAAATTTCTCATTCCCGTTCTTTGAGGCTGTTTTCGCTCCTGTTTAATTTAAACAGGACACCGCGATAAAAATCGATATCCTTGCAGGGCATAGTCCGCGAGCGTCTGCTCCTGCTTCGTTCGATTGACCGCCTCAGAAACGAGTTAAACGGAAATAAAAACAGCTCTTAAATAATTACGATAAGAAAATTAAACAGACTCTCAGAGTATGAATAAGAACAGCAATACATATATCATTGCCTATTCCGCCGTGATGGTGGTGGTGGTGGCGGTGCTGCTGGCGTGGGCGGCGCTGTCGCTCAAGGCGCCCCAGGAGGCCAATATCCGCATCGAGAAGATGACCGCGATCCTCTCTTCGGTCGGCAAGGCGCAGGATGCCGCCAAGGCGAAAGACAAAACCGCCTATATCACGGCCGAGTACGAAAAATACATTACGCGGTCGTTCTGTGTGGACGCTTCCGGCGCTGTTGTGGAGGGTGTGGACGCCTTCGCGCAGTTGGGCGACCTGAAGGGAGAGTACGAAAAACCCGCTGCGGAGCGCGCCCTGCCTGTGTTTGTCAGCACGGATGATGACGGTGCGGTGAGGTACATCTTCCCGGTATGGGGCGTGGGCCTTTGGGGGCCGGTGTGGGGCTACGTGGCTCTCGAAAGCGACCTGAATACCATTTACGGCGTATCGTTCGACCATAAGGGTGAAACTCCGGGCCTTGGTGCGGAGATTTCCACCCCTGCGTTTACGGGCATGTTCCCCGGCAAGGCGCTTTTCGAAGGAGATAAATTCGTGTCGATCACCGTACTGAAAGGTGCGGGCGCATCGGCGGGCAATCCCCACGCGGTGGACGCCATTTCGGGCGGCACGATCACCTCGCGCGGCGTGGAGGCCATGCTGCGCAACTGCCTGGCCGGCTACCTGCCGTTCATCGAATCGCAGAAAGAGGGGCAAACGGAGCCCGAAGAGGTCATTAACGAATAAAAGGAAAACTTATGGCAAACACAGAAAAGGAGCCGATGTTCTCCAAAAAAATATGGAAGCTGCTGGCTTCCCCTTTCGACTCGACCAACCCGATCACGGTGCAGATCCTCGGGATCTGCTCGGCGCTGGCGGTGACGGCCAAACTGAAACCGGCGTTCGTGATGGCGCTGTCGGTGACCATCGTCACGGCGCTGGCCAGCTTTATCCTGTCGATGATCCGCACGACGATCCCTTCGCGCATCCGCATCATCGTCCAGCTGGTGATTGTGGCGGCGCTGGTGATCCTCGTCGACCAGGTGCTGAAAGCCTATGTCTATGACGTGAGCAAGCAGCTCTCGGTGTTCGTGGGCCTCATTATCACCAACTGCATCATCATGGGCCGCATCGAGGCTTTTGCCTTGGGCAACCGTCCGTGGGCTTCGCTGGTGGACGGCGCGGGCAACGGCCTGGGCTACGGCATGATCCTCATTACGCTCGGGTTTTTCCGCGAATTGTTGGGCGCGGGTACGCTGTGGGGCTATCCCGTGATCCCGGAAGGATGGTATAAGGCCGGTTACGTGAATAACGGCTTCATGCTGCTGCCGCCGATGGCGCTCATCTGCGTGGGGCTGATCATCTGGATCCACCGCAGCCGCAACAAAGACCTCGTAGAGAAAAAATAGCGCGTTATGGAAAACATCTTGAATATATTCGTCCGGTCGATCTTCATCGACAACATGATCTTCGCGTTCTTCCTGGGGATGTGTTCCTACATCGCCGTGAGTAAAAGCGTCAAGACGGCCAACGGCCTGGGGCTGGCGGTGATCTTCGTGCTGGTGTGCACGGTGATCCTGAATTACCTGCTGAATGTGTATGTGCTTGAGCCCGGAGCGCTTAAATGGCTGAATCCCGGTTTTGCAGAGGTGGACCTCAGTTTCCTGAGCCTCATCGTGTTCATCGCGGTGATCGCCTCGTTCGTGCAGTTGGTCGAGATGGTGGTCGAAAAGTTTTCGCCTTCGCTTTACAACCAGCTCGGGATCTTCCTGCCGCTGATCGCGGTGAACTGCGCGGTGCTCGGCGCATCGCTGTTCATGCAGGAGCGCTCGTACGCCAACCTCGGCGAGGCCACGGCTTTCGGTTTAGGATCGGGAATAGGGTGGTGGCTGGCGATCGTGGCCATTGCGGCCATCCGCGAGAAGATCGCCTACTCGAACGTGCCGGCCCCGTTGCGCGGCCCCGGCATCACATTTATACTCACGGGTTTGATGGGGATCGCCTTTATGACCTTCCTCGGTATCCAACTCTAAAATGCAGACAACGATGGGATTGACGATAATCGTAGCCATTGCGGCATTCATGGTGGTCACGCTGGTGCTGGTGATCGCGTTGCTGTACGCTAAAAAGAAACTGACGGCCTCGGGCCAGGTCAATATCGATATCAACGGCGGCGAGCGGGTGCTCTCGGTCGGGCAGGGCGGTACGCTGCTCTCGACGCTGGGCGAAAACGGCATCTTCCTGCCCTCGGCGTGCGGAGGCGGCGGGTCGTGCGGCATGTGCAAATGCCAGGTACTGGAAGGCGGCGGCGAGATACTGCCGACTGAAACGGGCTTCTTCACCCGCCGCGAACAGGCTGCCAAATGGCGTCTGGGATGCCAGGTCAAGGTGAAGGACAACCTGAAAATACACGTCGAAGAAGCCGTGCTGGGCGTCCGCAAGTGGGAATGCGAGGTGGTGTCGAACCGCAACGTAGCGACCTTTATCAAGGAATTCGTGGTGAAACTGCCCGAAGGTGAACGCCTCAATTTCCGCTCGGGCGGTTATATCCAGATCGACGTGCCTGCCTATAAAGACGTTCAGTTCAGTGATTTCGATATTGAGCAGGAATACCGGGAGGATTGGGACAGGACCAAGATGTGGGGCCTGGTGGCCAACAATCCCGAGCCTACGTTCCGCGCCTACTCGATGGCCAACCACCCGGCCGAGGGCAACATCATCATGCTCAACATCCGTATTGCAACCCCGCCCTGGGACCGCATGGCCTGCGATTTCGCCAAAGTGAACCCAGGCATCTGTTCGTCCTACATTTTTTCGAAAAAGCCGGGCGACAAGATCACCATTTCGGGCCCGTACGGCGAATTTTTCGTGCGCGACACGCCCAACGAGAAGATGTTCATTGGCGGCGGCGCGGGTATGGCCCCGATGCGCTCGCACATCTTCAACCTGTTCCTCACGGAGAAAACCTCGCTGCCCGTCACGTTCTGGTACGGTGCACGCAGCAGCCGCGAGATTTTCTACGAGTCGCAGTTCGAAGCCATAGAGAAGGATTTCCCGAACTTCAAATTCAATATCGCCCTCTCGGAGCCCAAACCGGAGGATCATTGGACAGGCTACACGGGTTTCATCCACCAGGTGATCTACGACCGGTACCTGAAGGACCACCCGGCGCCGGAGGATATCGAATACTACCTGTGTGGCCCGCCGATGATGACGGCCGCCGTGACGAAGATGCTCGATGACCTCGGTGTACCTCCCGAGAATATCATGTACGATAACTTCGGGGCGTAAACGAAAAGGCCGGTGCATACAGCACCGGCCTTTTTTTGTATCTTTGGCGCAAATCGAAATCCTTATGAAAATCCTTACGGGCCGACAGATCCGCCAGGCCGACCGCCATACCATCGAGAACGAGCCTGTCGATCCGATCAACCTTATGGAACGCGCCGCCGAGGTGCTGGCGCAATGGGTGTGCAACCATGTGCCGCAGGAGCAGCCTCTGCTGTTTCTGGTCGGTAAGGGAAATAACGGCGGCGACGGGTTGGCGATGGCGCGGATGCTGTTCCATGCCGGTTTCGACTGCACGGTGGTGATGCCCCTGGGTGCGGACGGGCTTTCGCCGGACTGTGCGTTCAACCTGGAGCGGCTCCCGGACGGGGTAGGGGTGTGCGATGCCCTGCCCGGGGAACTGGAGGAGAATGCGGTGCTCATTGATGCGTTGTTGGGTTCGGGAGTGGATGAAAGGCCGTTGCCGGATGTAGTGGTGCAGATCGTAGATGCGGTCAATGCCTTGCCGTGCCGGGTGATCTCGGTCGATATGCCGTCGGGTATGCGCACCGAGTTCGGCAACGCCGGGCGGACGATCGTCAACGCTGACACTACGCTGACCCTCGAATTTCCCAAATTGGCACAGATGCTTCCCGAAGCGGGCGGTTGCTGCGGCGATATCGTCGTGTTGCCGATCGGGTTGGACGAAGAATTTATTGCGGGGCTCCGGACGCCTTATCATTATATCACTGCGGAAACGGTAGCTCTCCTGCCGCGCACGAAATTTGCACACAAAGGTGATTTCGGCCATGCGCTGCTCGTTTGCGGCAGCGAGGGAATGACGGGAGCGGCGATCCTGGCCGCGGGCGGGGCGTTGCGTTCCGGTTGCGGGTTGGTGACGGTCCACGTTCCGCGGGAAGAACGGTTTGCGGTACATGCGAGTTGTCCCCCGGCCATGCTGAGCCTCGATCCGGGCGATCGTTTCACACGGATTCCCGCCGAGATGGAGCGCTACACGGCCATAGGCGTGGGATGCGGCATGGGAAGGGCTCCGGAAACGGCGCGGGCTTTGGCCGCGTTGATGCAAGCCGCCCAAAGGCCGATGGTTCTCGACGCCGATGCGCTCAACCTGCTGGCGGCCGATCCGGCGATGTTCGCCGATGTGCCTGCCGGGTCGATCCTCACGCCCCACCCGGGCGAACTGCGCCGGCTGGTCGGGGAGTGGCGCGACGATGAACATAAGATGGCACTGGCAGGTGAATTGGCCGCCCGGCTCGGCGCGTTTATCGTTGTCAAAGGCGCCCATACGATGGTATGTACGCCGCAGGGTGGGTTCTGGTTCAATTCCACGGGCACGCCGGGCATGGCCAAAGGCGGCTGCGGCGATGTGCTGGCGGGTCTGCTGGCCGGGCTGCTGGCACGCGGCTACGCACCTTTCGAAGCAGCGGTGACGGGCGTTTATCTGCACGGCCTCGCAGGCGAAAAATGTGCGGCCTATTATGGCGCGGAGGCGATGAACAGCGGCGACCTGGCCGATTTCCTGGCAGAAGCGATGCAGGAAACACAGGTATAATTAATTTTGACTATCTTTGCAGAACTTAAACCACCAATATTACTATGGCAAGCATCAGAATGATCAAAAAAGACATCGACTACCTTGTGGGCGAAGTGGTGTCGGACTGCTACCTGACGATCTATTTCCATCCCGAAAAACGCGAAAAAGTGGTGTCGCTGATGGAGCAGGCCGTCGGGTTACGCAATAAACTTTTCGAGCAGGTCAACAATCCCGTCGAAAAGAACAATCCCAGCCTCGTGCGCAAGCATTACAACCATGTCCGTCGTGAACTGATGGCGTCGATCGATGAAATGTTCTCCAAACTGAGCGAGATCTGCAAAGCGAAATAGGCCTCGGCAGGCTATAACGATGAAGGGCGGCGCACTATGTGCTCCGCCCTTTCGTTCTCGCCTCCTGATGTCCTTTGACTGCCCGGATTTTTTTGAGTTAATCGGCCATGCGGGCCGATTGCAGGCCCTTCCCTTATCAAAGAAAGGGGAGGATAGGTACTGCGAATCCCTTATCCTGAACTCACGTTAAATTACCATACGGCGGTCAATGGCTTGACAGGACGGTGTGCGGAATTTCGCCGTGGTAGACCAACTGTATGGGACAGTCGTAGTTACGCAACTGTTCGGCAGTAATCCGGTTCGAGCCGTGGCGGTGGACGTGGCGGTTCACGCATACGATGTTTTTAACCACGCTCGATATGGTGCCCAGGTCGTGCGAAACCATGATGATCGCTTTGCCCTGCTCGCGGTTCAGGCGGCGCAGGATGTCGTATAGTTCTTTTTCAAATTTATTATCGACGAAATTGGCCGGTTCGTCGAGGATTAGCAGCTTAGGGTCCGATATGAGCGCCCGGCAGAGCAGGGCGCGTTGCAGTTGGCCGCCCGAGATGGCGCTGATGCTTTTGCGGGCGATACTTTCGATGCCTGTCATGGCCATCAGTTCGTTCGCACGCTGCCGGTCGGAGGCGATGTACCGTTTCCATAATCCTTTTTCGGACTGCAATCCCGACAGGATGACCTCCCCGACGGTGATCGGGAACGCCGGGTCGAATTTTTCCTGTTGCGGCAGGTAACCGATTGAGCGGTGGCCGTTGTGGCAGATCGTTTTGTCGTAAAGAATGCTTCCCGAGTAGTCCACGGCTCCCAGAATTGCTTTGATCAGGGTGGTTTTGCCGCCGCCGTTGGGGCCGATCACACCGAGGAAGTCGCACTCGTTCACCTCCAAGCATACGTTCGTGAGTGCAGGAACGCCGTCATAGGACACGGATACGTTATGTATACATACAATGCTCATTATTCGGCGATTAGTCGGGCCATATAAAGTATGTTCCCATCGACATCCTCCCTCAGCGGGTCGATCTCGACACACGTCGCACCCATCTCGCGGGCTACGGTTTCGACCGTGGCAGGGCTGAACTCTTTCTGATAGAATATCCTGACCAAGCCGTCCTTGCGGGCATCCCCGATGATCGTTTTCAGTTTGTCGGCCACAGGCTCTTTGCCTTCGTGTTCGAGGGCCACCTGGCGGATACCGTAATCACGGGCGAAGTAGGTCAGGGCAGGGTGATAGATGATAAAATACCCCGGCTTACAGCCGCATAAAATGTCCGCCACCTGTTTGTCGAGCGAATCCATTTTGCCTATAAATACCTCATAATTAATTCTATATTTATTAATGGAATCGGGATAGAGTAGGGCGATGCTTTCATAAGCCGTCTGCGCCATCGTTTTCAGGTTGCGTGGCGAGCTCCATATATGCGGGTCTACGCCATGTCCGTGATGATGGCCCCCGTGGGTACATTCGCCTTCAATCAACTCGATGCCTTTCGATAGATCGACGAATTTATGGTCAGCGGATTGTTCTTTGAGTTTCGCCGCCAGTTGGCGTTCGAAATCGATCAGTCCGGTGGTGAAGACCAATTTTGCATCGGTTACGCTCATCATTTGGGCGGGGGTAGGCTCATAGGTTTCGGGCGATGCTCCGGGCTGTACGAGCACTTCAACCTGAAAATCATTCCCGACGATACATTCGACGATATACTTGAGGGGCAGTATACTTACGATAACTTTTTTATTATCAACTTGTTGGCTGCTTCCGCATCCGCACAGGCAGGCCAATCCGCCCAATACAAAGAATACTTTTTTCATCAGATCGAATTTACTTGCACAAAGATACATTTTCCGTGCAAGTTTTGCATAATGGGGGCTTGTTATAATTACCACCGATTAGTTAACATAATATAAATTATGAATCAACCAACCGGTCAAGGTTAGTTAACATAATTAACGCCCCGGGAATTTATTTCCCAGGCGTGTAGTCGACGAAGGATTTGTTTTTGTAAAAAATAACGATACGTTCGATTTCGCTGTTTTGGGAAACCGGTGGCTGAATAGCCGTTTGCGAAGTGTTCATCGGTTTTGTTGCCGTTTGTGGTGCATGATCGGTTTGCACGGGTTCTGCCGGTGTGGAAGCTTGTTTTGTGACATCCGTAGCGAGAGTCGTGGATTCATCCGCATCTGCAGGCATAAGGGGTTGTTCCACATTTTTCGGCGGGCATTCAGGCATGTGAATCTGCGTAGCGATTTCCGGCCTGCACATAGGGCCGTTTCCTGCGATCAGCCAGTCCGGATTCACATCGGGAAACCTCACGATCATCTTATTCATGAATTCGAATCCGGGGTTGTTACGTCCAGAAAGCAAATGTGATACGTTTGAAGGCGGAATCTCCATGATCTCCGCAAATTTACTCGCCGTAAGTCCCTGATTTTTTATGAATTTAGCAAGCCTCTCCTTCATTATCCTGTTATTTATTTACAAATATAAATATTAATTCCGAAAGGAATGCGGTACGACACAGAATTATTTTATTCTAACGGCATATCATATGATAAATTAATCAGACCTGCTTATTTATATGAATAACATAATTTATTGATAATAAATGTATTTTATGTCATACAATCATGTACATATTGGCATGATCGGAATAATCATCGAAAATCAATAAAATCACATGAATTAATGATTTATTTATTTATTACAATACCCTGATTGTAAGGAACTATATAATTAAATATCCATTTGTTTAACATCAATGAAGAGCATGAAAGTTGCCATCATTCTCCCCCACCCTTGAGATGAGGAGAAAAATCACAATAATGAACCAGCAATAGGATTACATAAGGGGATAACTTGCCCATCCATCGAGCAGACTGATACCCCTGACTGAATATATTTACAAATGTGAAATAATTTATTTCGAAGAAATACTTTTCTGAATCTCAGTAAACTCCTCTTTTGATAATTGAAGTTTTACCCGATGAAAATCCACATCCTGCTCGTGGTTTATGGGAATCAAATGAATATGGGCATGGGGGACTTCCAGGCCGAGAACCACTACCGCTACCCTTTTGCAGGATATAGCCTGTTCGATTTTTGCCGCCACTTGTTTGGCAAAGACCACCATACCTCCTAACGTTTTGTCATCCAGGTCGAAAATATAGTCAATTTCCTGCTTCGGGACCACCAGGGTATGCCCTTTGGCGACAGGATTTATATCTAAGAAAGCAAAATACCGGTCGTCCTCCGCTATCTTATAGCAAGGAATTTCATTGTTAATGATTTTACTGAAAATGGTCGACATCATTGTGCGGTTTTAAGAATCATCGATTATTTTGCAGGTTGAAACTCCAGAAAGTTTCAAATGCCCCACCCTGAAAAAACTCACATAATTGTCTGGATGAACAAATGCATGCAGTCTAATGATCCAAGTACTTCGGGTTCAGTATTTCGCTATAAATAACGGCCTTGCGTAGATCGAAATCAACAGATTCTGCAGGTGCATCGAGT
>JAVBNK010000011.1:0-18562 GCA_031551595.1 Rikenellaceae bacterium
ATCGATGAACAGCTCGGCCAGGTGGCGGTAGAACCGTCGTTCTATGGCGCGGCGTTCGCGGTCGTTTTTCCCGGGAAAGGCATGGGCGAGGTTCCCGCGCACCACCCCCAGCCGGTAACGCGCCGCCCGGTAGACGATCACATATAAGCAAGGGGCGACCACGCCGTAAAGCACCCATCGGGGCAGCCATCCCACCGCACGGCACACCCCGTAGAGCACCGCAGCGCGTGCTTTGTCACTCCCGGAGGCTTTCCTGCGTTCTTTTTTGCGGGCCATGCGTTATCCTTCAAATTTAATCTCTATAGGTTGAATTCCCCGTCGTTTACCGTGTTTTGCATATCCATCCCGTAGCTGCGGGCACGCGCCGGAGGCGCGGGCTGCGGGCCGTAAGCCTGCGTTGCAGGCTTTTCCAGTTTCGCGCCCCGGCCATTCCGACAAGTTTGATGGCGCCCGGTTTGGCGTCGGTCGGCGATTACCCTCGGGCAATCGCGGCCTTTTATACCCTGTGCTTGCCGCGGGGCTGTTTATTCTTTAAGGGTTCAATACCCCGCGGCTTGCCGCAAAAAGGGAAAATACATTCCTTTATGATGCCCCGTAGCTTGCTGAGGCTACGGGTTCTATTTTCCGCTGCTCCGGTTATCCATGCATGGCATGGGTTTCCTCCTCGCGGCCCGGCAGAACTCAGGTAAACCTGGTTCCGCCCTCGTTCGCAACGCCGGCCGCGGCGTTGCCGCCATTCACATCCCGCAGTTTCGGGGGCGACAGGTAAGGCTGCGAAGCGGGTTTTTCCTCCTCTTTGCCCGACATAATCAGAACGAGTTCGATCCTGGCCCCTGCGCGGGTGTCGGTTCGGGCCGCAAAAATATGGCAGTCGCCGCAGGCGACTGCGCCCTTGCCATACCCCGTGGATTCCTTTAATTTCACTCTTGCGTTAGCGAGAGGCCAACCCGCAGCCACCGACGGCGGACCGGATCCCGAATCGCCTGCGGGGTCTTGCGCGGTACGGTTCGACAACCTCCCGGGGCCGGGATGACCCTCCTCAGGCTGCAGGCCGACATGTTTCACAGCTGTGAGCAAACGTCAAAAAATTCCTGGTAAATCCCCGGCGCCGCGGCGATCACGCTGCGTCCGAAGAGGTAGTCGCCGCCGCCCCGGCAGTCGGTCACAACGGCTCCGGCCCGTCGCGCGATCAGTGCGCCCCCGGCCACGTCCCACGGCTGCAGGTTGGCCTGGGCATAGGCGTCGAACCGTCCGCAGGCCACATACACCAGGTCCGTGGCCGCCGACCCGACGCGCCGCACCCCGTTGCTGTAACGGTGGAAATACTCCATCTGGCGCTGGAATGCCTCGACCTCGCGGTCGGAGATGTGCGAAAACCCCACGGCGACCAGCGAATGTTCCACTTTCGTAGCGGCCGAGGCGTGGATCTCGCGCCCGTTGAGCCAGGCCGGCGAGCCTTCCCAGGCGCAGAACATCTCATCGTGCGTAATCTCGTAAACCACCCCTACGATCGTTTCCGCACCGCGTGCCAGCCCGACGCTCACGCAGTAGGGCGGCAGGCCGTGGATGAAATTCGTGGTGCCGTCCAGCGGGTCGACGATCCACCGCCACTCCTGCCCCGAGTCTTCGGCCGTGCCCTCTTCTGCGATGAACCCCGCCCCGGGCAGCAACTCGCCCAACTCGCGCACAAGCATCCTTTCGGCTTGCTTATCGACGTAGGATACAAGGTTTTGCACGCCTTTAAACTCCACTTTGTCATACGAAAAACCTTCGCGTTCGTGGCGGATATACTCCCCTGCGCGGCGGGCGGCACGGCAGGCTCCTTCGCAGATAATCTGAAGGTCATTCGTTGGCATCGAGGTTGAATTTTCATTGGGGAACGGTTCGTTTTTCGGAAAAAATCCGTTTCTGACTCGCCATACCCCGGTTTTTCTGTTTTATACTGATCCGTCCCCTGCTTCCGGGGGCGAAATCGTCTGCTGACCCTCATCGGATTCAGGTCGCAAATCCTCCGTGTGCCGGGAGGCGCCTTCGACGACGATCACGAATTCGCCTTTGGGTTCGCGGGCAGTGAAGTGTGCGGCCACCCCGGCGAGCGTGCCGCGCACGGTCTGTTCGAATTTTTTGGTCAGTTCCCGCGATACCGACACCCGCCGCTCCGTGCCGAACGTTTCGGCCAGTTGGGTCAGCGTTTTGACCACGCGGTAGGGCGATTCGTAGAAAATCATCGTGCGGGATTCGGCGGCGAGGGTTTGCAGGCGTTTGTTGCGCCCCTTTTTGACGGGCAGGAAGCCCTCGAAGCAGAAGCGGTCGCACGGAAACCCGCTCTGCACCAGCGCGGGGACGAATGCCGTGGCGCCGGGCAGGGTTTCGACTTCGATGCCCGCAGCCAGGCAGGTGCGCACTAATAAGAACCCCGGGTCGGAGATGCCCGGAGTACCCGCGTCGGACACCAGCGCCACGTTTTCGCCCGCCGCGATGCGTGCCGCGACCATTTCCACGGCCGCATGCTCGTTGAACTTGTGGTGCGAATACATCTTCTTGCCTGCGATGCCCAGGTGCGAGAGCAGGAAAGCCGTCGTCCGGGTGTCTTCGGCCAGGATCAGGTCGGCTTCCGAGAGCGTCCGCACGGCCCGGAGCGTGATGTCGTCCAGGTTGCCGATGGGCGTGGGGACGATGTGTAGTTTGGGCATGGCCGGCAGGGGTTATGAAAGTTTCCGGGTGAGGATTTCCATGAGGGTTTGCGCTCCCGGGCCGTTGGGGTTCCACGGGTAGGTGTCATGGATGTGCACCAGCAGCTCGTCCAGGTCGGTGAAGCGTTCCAGGTCGTCCAGCGCACGCTCGTAAGCCGAGTGGTCGTTGGCGAACAACTCCGCCACGATCAGGAATTTATCGTTGATGCCTATCGCCCCGCGCAGGCTTTGGGTGCGTGCCGACGCCAGCCGCGAGGCCATGTCTTCGGGAAGGGGCTGCTTCGACAGCGCATCGCCGAGGCGTTCCGCGCCGTTACCTATCACTTCGCCGAGCACCTGCTTTTGTGCCGCCGGTTGCGAGGTGATCGTACGGCGCTGCATCGCAGGCCGCTCTTCGGGCATGGGCGCAGGTTCTGGCTTGCATACGGGCGGTGCCTGCATGGGGGCTTCGCCTGCGGCCTGCACGTCGCGGTCGGCCGCCGCGGTTTCGGCGCAGGAGGCCGGCTGGTCGCCGTACAGCGAAAGGATCACGCGCCGGTTAAGGGTGTGGCGCGGCACAGGGTCGCTGTCCGGTTCGAAAAGGTTCGTTTCGATCACTTCCAACGCCACTGGAGCGCTCTTTCCCCCGAAGTCCGGCTGCGGATCGGTTTCCGGTCCCGGCGTGGATACGGGTTCACGGGCAGGTTCCGCAACGGGTTCGCCGTCCGGGCCGGGTTGCGGCCCAACCCGGCGCGCCGGGTCGGGTTCGGGCGCGGGCGCGGGCTCCCGTACCGGGGCCGGCAGGGGCTCCTGTTCCGGTTCACGCACCGGCTCGGGTTGCGGAGCGGGTTCGGGGGGCGAACCCGGGGATGCCGCGGGCTGTCCCGCGGCGCAGTCTTCGCCGCAGGGCGCGCATCCGCACTCCTGCGGCAGGTCGCGCTCGACGTACATCACCTCTTCGTAAATGCGCTTGAGTTTGTCGAGCGCCAGTTCGCGCTCTATGTCGCTGATCTCCGGTGCGGTATCCCACCGCCCGATGAGCTGTTGCAGCCGTGCGAGTTCCGATTTTATAGTGTCCAGTGCCATCATAGTAAAGATTAAGCCCGCATTCCGCCCGGCGGAATGCCCGGATCCGCAACCCGGCGATGGAATCGCCGACCCCCGCAGCTGCAGATCCGAATATCATAGGAAGGGTTTGTTCCTGTCGTTTTATCCGCCCAAAGTTACATCATGGTCGGCGGAAATGCAAAAAAAGAGCCGGATTACTTTTGAATATGCCTTTGTTGTCCGTCCGGCCTTGCGAATGCAAAGCCATCGGCCCGCAGCCACCCGCGGCGGAGGGCCGAAAACATTCGCATTCGTCCTTATGCTGGCGGCGAGCCGCCGCAGGACACACGACGATATTCAGAACAGCGATCCCGTGACGGGCAGGCCGCAGAGGTTTTCGACCCTCATGCCATTGCGCAACGCCTTCTCATAGCAGTAGCGCGTACCGCCGCCCGCGCCGTTGTAGTAGCATACCAGCACCGAGGCGCGGTCCAGCATCCGGTCGTTGCGGCGGTGGAAACAGTCTGCGGCATAGGCCGTGCAGACGGTTTCCACGGCGTCGGCGCCGTGCAATATCTCGCGATGGGCCGCAGCGGCCGCCAGGGGGAACCGGCCGGCCTGGCCGGGATAGGGCATCACGGCCACCAGCCGGATATAGGGCCGCCCCGCACGCAGGCGCAGCACTTCGGCCCCGGCCAGCAGGTCGAATCCTTCGGCCATGCCGCACAAACAGGTATCGTAGCCCTCGGCAACCAGGGCGGCCAGGCTTTCACGTAACCGCAAGGCGAGGGCCGTTTGTGTTTCGCCGCTTATTTTGAAACTGCGGTGGCCCGAAAAAGCCACCGTCCGTGAACGCTCGATTTCCATCATTGACATGAATTCCGGGTAGGGATATCGTTTTTGATCCGCCGCATGATCGTCATCATTCATCCTGCGGCTGCGGGGGCGCGCCGTCAGGCGCGGGCCGCGGGATGCGCGATTGCATTGCAATCGCGACCCATTAAACGTACAATGATACGAAAAATCCGGCGGAAAACATTACCTTTGCGGCGGATTCAGGGGGTGCGAGCACCCTGCAAACGACAGAAAAATGGGATTGGTAGCTATAGTAGGGCGCCCCAACGTGGGCAAAAGCACACTTTTCAACCGCCTTGTGGGTATGCGCAAGGCCATCACCGACGACACCGCAGGCACCACACGCGACCGCCACTACGGCCGCAGCGATTGGGGCGGCCGCGAGTTTTCGGTGATCGATACGGGCGGTTACGTCACCGGCAGCGACGACGTTTTCGAGGAGGAAATCCGTAAGCAGGTGCACCTTGCGATCGATGAGGCCGACCTGATCCTGTTCATGGTGGAGGTTTCGACCGGGATCACCGACCTGGATATGATCGTGGCCGACATCCTGCGCCGCAGCAAAAAGAAAGTGCTGCTGATCGTCAATAAAGTCGACAATAACAGCCAGTTGTACGGTTCGGCCGAATTCTACAGCCTGGGGCTGGGCGACCCGGTCAGCATCAGCTCGATGAGCGGCAGCGGCACGGGCGAGATGATGGACGCCATCATGGCCGCCCTGCCCGAGGACACTCCCGAAGAGGACCTCGACCTGCCGCGCATCACGGTCGTAGGCCGCCCCAACGTGGGCAAGTCGTCGCTCACCAACGCCCTGCTGGGCGAGGAGCGCAACATCGTCACCCCGATCGCGGGCACCACCCGCGACGCCATCCATACGCGCTACAACAAATACGGCATGGACTTCTTTCTGGTCGATACGGCCGGCCTGCGCAAGAAAGGCAAGGTGACCGAGGACCTCGAATTCTATTCGGTGATGCGGTCGATCCGCTCGATCGAGTCGTCCGATGTCTGCATCCTGATGCTGGACGCCTCGCAGGGCATCGAGTCGCAGGACATGAACATCTTCAGCCTGATCGTCAAGAATAAGAAAGGTTGCGTGGTGGTGGTCAACAAATGGGACCTCGTGGAAAAGGGCAACAACACGATGAAGGAGTGGCGCGAATTCATCCAGGGCAAGCTGGCCCCGTTCAGCGACGTGCCCATCATCTTCACGTCGGTGCCTTCGAAACAGCGCATCATGGAGGTGTTGCAGACCGCCGTGCGGGTATATGAGTCGCGCCGCCGCCGCATCCCCACCTCACAGGTCAACGACGTGATGCTGCCCATCATCGAGGCCACGCCCCCGCCCAGCGTCAAAGGCAAGTATATCCGCATCAAATACGCCCAGATGCTGCCCTCGCCCACGCCGTCCTTCGCCTTCTTCGTCAACCTGCCGCAATACATCCGCGAACCCTACCGCCGCTTCCTGGAGAACCAGATCCGTGCACAATGGGATTTCGAAGGCGTGCCCTTGCAGATATTCTTCAGGCAGAAATAGACGAACCATTTTACCTGAAATGACCGACAAAAAATGGACGACTCTTTCGGGTCGTCCATTGTTTGTTTGCCGGGGAGTTTATTGTCGGTACATTTTGGGCGTAATGTCGGTTTTATATATCAATTCGCCGTTTATATCGAGCCATGTGTAGCGGAACGTGACCTTCGCCTTGCGCATAAGATACAGGTCCCTGCCGCGTCCTTTCACCCATCGAAGCGCTTTGGGTTCAATGCGTTCTCCAAATCCTTCCGTATCCAGGCTGTCCACGGGTGACGCCACCGAATAATATTCGTGGATAATCCGGTGGACGGGGTCCACCCTCATGCTGTCCGGCGTTGTGATCTCATCGACTTGTACGGGACATTCGCGGTTGGTCGAAAAAGCAAGATCATCCAACGCCTTCATCAATTTGCCCTCGAATGCCTTCGATGTGGCGCTCCCGCTGCCGCATGCACAACACACGACGGCACCTGATGCGGCCAGCCGAAAAGGCGTTCCGGATAGCGTTCTGCCCGGCCTTATGGTTGCTTGCCGTATTTTTCGGGGGTGATGTCGGTTTCGAAGATCAGTTGGCCGTTGGCGTCGAGATAGGTATGGCGCAGGACGGCCTTGGTTTTGCGCAGCGGGGCGGCGTCTTTCGATCGGGCCGAGTTGAGGGCGCCCTGTTCGAGCATTTGTTCCATCGCCCCGAAATCGAAGTCGGGGCCGAGGCTGTCCCTGGGGATGTTGATCGAGTAGAAATAGTGCAGGGTTTTTGGGGATTCGGCCTTTACGCTGTCCATGAGCGTAAGTTCGTCGAGGCGTATGGGACATGCCTTTTGGGTTTCTTCCGCCATTTTTTCGAGCATTTTGTCTACTACGGCGCCGCATGAGGTGGCCAGTACGGCCACTGCAACGGCCATGATCAGGGGAATAACATTTTTCATATTGATCCGGTATTGGTTTTAGTTGCGTTCGTCGCCGTGCGGCGGGACCGTTCGGGTATCTTTGCGGTTGCGGCCGAAATTACAGTTCAGGATGGGGAAACCCCGTTTGCCGTTATGGTTCCATAACCTGGTCTGGATGCCCCGCAATTCGTTCGTCGTGTTGAACAGCCCGATCTGAACACCCCGGCAACGGATGGTATGGTTACCCAGTGTGCCGACGCCCAGTCCGTTCAGTCGGTCGTGGTAGTTACCGATGACTGAAATCGCAATGCTGTTGGTTTTGGAATCGGTACCGCTTAACAGGCTACAGTCTATTCCGTTAATCGCCGAAGGTTCGTAATTGATCAAGCCCAGTTGCCGCCCTTGGATTCTTTTTACCTCTCCATGCGATGCGGAATCGCTCATTTCGGACGTTTCCGGTTTGACTTGCGGGATAAGGGCATAGGGCAGGCCCATCGTTGCGGCAAAGAAGCCCAGGGGACAGATGTTCAGTTCGGCGCCGTAGATATCGGGCAAAGGCTTGTTTTCTTCCGGAAACACGGAAACGCAGACGCCGTATATGTCGGTCGCTTTCGAGGGCCGGTACCATGCCGCATAGTTTCGGTTCCTGCCTGCGGCATCCTGCAGGACGATGGACAGCAGCAGCAACATGGCGGCGATATGGAGTGTTTTGCCCACGCGAAGGTTATTTAATCTCTAAGGGTTGAATTCCCCGCCGGTTTGGTGACCCATGCGATGCATGGGTTTCCTCCTCGCGGCTCGGCATAGTTCGCAAGCGACCTCTGCTCTCGCTCGCAGCGTCGGTTGCGGCGATCATACTAAAATCTCCCGCGGCTGCGGGGGTCGAAATCGGAGATTTCGAGCCGCGGGAGATGGCGATTGCCACAGGCAATCGCAGCCTTTACAATACCCCGCAGCTTGCTGCGGGGTTCTTTAACGTGATTTCGATGAATTCATCGAACGACAAGCGATTGCTTTACCATCGCCTTCCATTGGGCAAGCGAAGCTTGCAAAGCGCTTCCCTTACCAAGAGAGGGCGTGGATGGGGTTGTCGGCCCATCGGCGGCTTGTACGGCCGCCAACGGATGTCCGACGAATTCAATCCAACTCGCCGGATCATATATTGCTGTGGTTCACGGTGTTTTAATTCGTCGAACTCACGTTATTTAAGAACTTCCAGCGCACGGTCGATGCGTGCCAGGGTGCCGGTTTTGCCGATCAGCTCGCAGATGTCGGCCATGCCAGGGCCTTTCGACGCGCCCACCACGGCCAGCCGCAGCGTGTTCATCACCTGGCCCATCGGGTGGCCGTTGGCCTCGATCCAGGTGTGGACCGCCGCATCGATGTGGGCGGCGGTGAAGTCGCCGATCCCCTCCAGCACGCTGCGCAGGGCCGCCAGCCGGGCGGGATTGTCGCCTTTCCAGAATTTTTCGACCGTTTTGGCTTCATATCCGGCAGGCATCTCGAACAGGTAGGACGACAATTCCCAGAAATCGCCGACGAACGTCGCGCGGTCTTTGATGAGCGCCGCGACCTTGGTGGCCAGGAAGATGCAGGCGTCGATGCCCTTTTCGCGCAGGACGGGCAGGAACAGTGCGCCGAGTTCTTCGTCGCTTTTGGCGTGGAGATAGGAGGCGTTGTACCAGCGGGCTTTTTCGGGGTCGAAGCGTGCGCCCGATTTCCCCACGCGGTCGAGCGAAAAGGCGGCGGTCAGCTTGTCCATCGAGAAGATTTCCTGCTCCGTTCCGGGGTTCCAGCCCAGCATGGCCAGCATGTTGATGAACGCTTCGGGGAAATAGCCGTCCTCGCGGTAGCCGCGGGAGGTTTCGCCGTCCGGGGCCACCCAGCGCAGCGGGAAGACGGGAAATCCCATCTTGTCGCCGTCGCGTTTCGAGAGCTTGCCGCCACCCGTAGGCTTCAGCAGCAGTGGCAGGTGGGCGAATTCGGGCTGTGTGGCGCTCCATCCGAAGGAGCGGTACAGCAGGTAGTGCAGCGGCAACGAGGGCAGCCACTCTTCGCCGCGGATGACGTGCGAGATCTCCATCAGGTAGTCGTCCACGATATTCGCCAGGTGGTAGGTGGGCAGTTGGTCGGCCGATTTATAGAGCACTTTGTCGTCCAGGGTCGAGGTGTTCACGCGCACTTCGCCGCGGATGATGTCCTGCATCGCCACTTCTTCGTTTTCGGGCATCCTGAAGCGGATCACCCAGCCGTCGCCCCGGTCGATGCGGGCTGCGACCTCATCGGCCGACAGCGCCAGCGAGGTCGCCAACCGTTCGCGCACGGCATAATTATAAGAGAACGTTTCGCCGCGGGCTTCGGTTTCGGCCCTCAGCGCATCCAGTTCCTCCGGCGTGTCGAACGCATAGTAGGCATCGCCCGACGCCACCAATTGCAGGGCGTACTGCAGGTAGATCTCGCGGCGCTGGCTCTGGCGGTAGGGGGCGTGGGGGCCTCCTTCGCGCACGCCTTCGTCCACCCGGATGCCGCACCAGGCGAGCGATTCATTGATGTAGTCCTCGGCGCCGGGCACGAAGCGCTGCGAGTCGGTGTCCTCGATGCGCAGGATGAAATCGCCGCCGTGGCGGCGGGCGAACAGGTAATTATACAGTGCGGTACGCACGCCGCCGATATGCAGGGGGCCCGTGGGGCTGGGTGCGAAGCGCACCCTGACTCGTCTTTCCATCATTCCTTTATAAGTAGGATGCAAAGATACGAAAAGCCGGGGGATAAGGCAAACTTTTCGGTTGCCCGTGCATGGCATGAGTTTCCTTCTCCCGGCCCGGCCTCACCCGCAAGCGGTTTCTGCCCGCGCCCGCAGCGTCAGGTGTGATGATCCGGGGCGCATCCCGGTCTTCGGCAAAGACAGCCAATGAACTCCGGCGGCCGATGCGTCGTGCCGTGTCAGCCGTCCGGAAGGCTATTTGAGCAGTTTATTCAGGGTGGCCCTGCTGCGTTCGACGTTGAAATAGATCGTGGCTTCCCCCTGGCCGTTGGCGGGGATGACGGTCATCGCATCGCACGGGGGTGTGGCGACGGCGGCTTGCTTCTGGAGCCCCCGGATGCGGAAGATCTTCTGCAGGATTTCGTATTCGTCCGCGATGCAGATCACTTTGAACGCGGTTTCGGCGCTCTGGCCGTCGCCGCTGCCCAGGATCGCCCGGCAGATCGCACTGAAACGCCATACGTATTTCTCCCATTCCGGGTTTTTCGTATTGTTCATGGCCAGCCCCATCAGGTAGTTCGCCCGCAGGTAGACGGGATTTTCATCGAGGATGCGTGTGGCTTCGGCGATCGTTTTTTCGTAGTCGCCTTCCTTGACGGCCGTCATCATCTCGCTGTCGATGATCAGCGGCATGTATCCCTCGCGGAACGAGAACCCGTAATAGACCACCGCGCACTCCTGGTCGGTGAGGGTAGTGTCGGCCCGGATGAAACGCTGCAAAAGGGAGTCGTAGTTTCCCGGATTGCTGGTGACGGCCTCTTCGATGCTTTTGTAGTCGATCTCCAGGCGGTTGATGCTTTGGGCGCCGGCAAGCAGTGCGGCGACGCAGAACAGGCAGAGCAGTACACTCTTTTTCATAAGCGGTGGGTTTAAGGATTATCCAAAGTTAGTTATTTTTTTGCAGCCTGGCAATGTGTTTGCAATAAAATCGGGAAAAATATAAAGCCATGAAAGGGATCGCATTATCGTTATTGTGCCTTGTCGCGGCAGGCGCCGTACACGCACAGCAGGCCGACACCGCGCGCGGTTGGAGCCGCACGGGAATGGCCGGGGCCACCCTCTCGCAGGTGGCCCTGAGCAACTGGTCGGCCGGGGGCGACAATTCGGTGGCTTTCGACCTCAACTTTGCCTGTGGATTGGACTATAAGCAGGGCCGCCGGTTGTGGAACAACCGCCTGGAGCTGGCCTACGGCATGAGCAACACTTCGTCCGCGGGCGCACGCAAGACCGACGATAAGATCTACCTCTCGTCCACGTATGGCTACCGCATCGCCCCGAAGTGGTACGCCAGCGGGTTCGTGACGTTCAACTCGCAATTCGCCAACGGGTTCGACTATGCGACCGATCCGGCTACACTGATCTCGCAGTTCATGGCCCCGGGCTACCTGACGGCCGGTCCGGGTTTCACGTGGACGCCCGCTGCATGGTTCAAGGCCACGCTGTCGCCCGCGGCCTGGCGCGGCACGTTCGTGCTCGATGACGCGCTTTCCGACGCGGGCGCCTACGGGGTGGACCCGGGCAGGACGCTGCTGTCGGAATTCGGCGCCAGCGCCACCCTTGAGGCCACGAAGGAATTTTTGCTCAATATGACGGTCTATTCGAGGCTGGTGCTCTATTCGAACTACCTGCGCAAACCGGGCAACGTCGATGTGAACTGGGATACGCAGTTGGTGATGAAGATCAACAAATGGTTTTCGGCCAACCTGTCCGTGAGCATGATCTATGACGACGACACCAAACTGCCGCGTAGCGACGGCACCCCGGGTCCGGCCCTCCAGGTCAAAGAGGTGCTGGGCGTGGGGTTGCAGGTGGTTTTTTAATCTCTGCGGGTTGAATTCCCCGTCGTTTACCGTGTTTTGCATAGCCATCCCGCCGCTGCGGGGGCGCGCCGAAGGCCCGGGCCGCGGGATGTAAGCCTGCGTTGCAGGCTTTTCCTGTATCGTGCCCCGGCCATTCCGATAAGTTTGATGGCGCCCGGCTTGGCGTCGGTCGGCGATTGCCCTCCGGCAATCGCCGACCTTTAATACCCCGCAGCTTGCTCCGGGGTAGTTTATTCGGGTGCAGGAACGTTTTGCCCGCGATCTATTTCGCTGTGGCGAAAAAAACATCCCGCAGCCGCGAAGGAGCGCACGCCGTTAAATGCGGGTCGCGGATTTGAAAGGATGGCCCATGAGGGATGCACCGAAAAAAGGCAGGCATCACGCCTGCCTTGCCCATAAGCCGGCGCGATGCCTGCCTTTCCTATCTGATAGTGAACTTATCGCGGTCGCGCCATGCCGGGAAGCGTTCGCGGAAACCGTCCAGCATGGCTATGTCGAGTTCGGTGGTGATCACCGACTCCTCCCATTTGATGCCCCCCGCGAGGGTTTCGCCCATATAGCCTACCACAGCCGAGTGGCCGGGGTAGATGTCGTCCGGGTCCTTGCCTACGCGGTTCACGCCCGCCACATAGCACTGGTTTTCGATCGCACGCGCACGCAACAGGGTATCCCATGCGCCGATGCGCTGGATGGGCCAGCTGGCCGTGTAGATGATCAGGTCGCACTCGCCCGCACACCTCGCCCATGCCGGGAAACGCAGGTCGTAGCACACCAGCGGCATGATCCGAAAGCCTTGGTATTCGAACAGTACCCGTTCCGAGCCGGGGGTGAAGCGCTTGCCTTCGCCGCCCATCGAGAACAGGTGGCGTTTGTCGTAGGCGTGGTAGTTCCCGTCCGGCAGCACGAAATAGAAGCGGTTGTAGAGGTTGCCTCCTTCGGTGACGGCGACGCTTCCGGCGACGGCGGCGTTCTTGCTGCGGGCCATGTCGCGCATCCATTGCAGGGTGACCGTATCGGCCAGCTCGACCACGGCCCGGGGATCGGTCGAAAAGCCCGTGGTGAACATTTCGGGCAGGATGAATACGTCGGCCCGGGGGGCGCGGCCGATCATCTCTGCGAACCGCCTGCGGTTGCCTTCGGCGTCTTCCCAGAGCAGGCCCGCCTGGATGAGGGATATTTTCATGGCGTTTATTCTTTCAAAAGTTAAATACCCGGCCGTTCAGGGCGATAATCGATATCACATTCCGCGGCTGCGGGGTCGCACCGGAGGTGCGGGCCGCGGGATGTCGCGATTGCCTGCGGGCAATCGCAGCCATACGAATTCCTCGCAGCTTTGCTGTGAGGAAGGTCATTCTTAATAAACGCCCCAAAAGTAGTAATTATTTCGACACGGTGTCCACACCCGCAGGGGCGTGGACACCTTTTTGTGGGCTGCCTGTGGGATTCCGGCCATGCCGACGGCCGGGTGTAGCCGTTATTTCTTCTTTTCGGTGTCGTCCTTCGTGGTGACGGGGCACTCGGGCGTGTGCGGGCATTTTATTTTGGATGCGGGCACACATTTCCATTTTGTCCGGTCAAAGCGCATTCCGGGCGGACAATCCACCAACACCTTCTCCAGAATTTTGTAACTCATTTTTTTGCAATCCTTTGGACAGTCTGGCGTGCATTTGATATGGGGCTTTAGTTCTATGACAGCCTCGTAATACGAGTTGCAGCTCTCCGGATTTGGAAGTGGGCCTTTCGTCACTCCGTTGGGGGTCTGGCCCGCTGCCATGATCAAACCGCATCCTGCCGCCAGCAAGATTCCTTTTACGATTATCTTTTTCATACCTCCGACAATGTAAGGATGCTCCACACCGGGGAAGGCCGTTGAAATGCCCTTCCCGGATGCGAAGCAGTTATTTTATTTCTTCTTTTCGGTGTCGTCCTTCGTGGTGACGGGTCACTCGGGCGTGTGCGGGCATTTCATCTTATCCGCAGGCACACATTTGAGAATCCTGTGATAATAGCGCATTCCGGGCGGGCAATCCACCAATACGCTGTCCAAAACTTTCTGGGTTCTTCCGCTACACCCCTTTGGACAGTCAGGCGTGCATTTGTGGAATGTCGTTTCGAGGATTCCTACGTAATATGTGTTACAACTCTCCGCATTAGGGAAAGTACATTTCAGTCTATGGCTGCCTATAGGAATCCCCGCCGTAATAAACCAACATCCTGCCGCCAGCAAGATTCCTTTTACGATCATCTTTTTCATACGTCAATGATTTAAATAGGGCATTCCGGGTTATGGGGGCACGGCACATTATCCGGATAATCGCATTGCAACGTGACGGGATTGAAGCGCAGTCCTGCCGGACACTCCATCATGACGAGGACGTATGCCGTATGGAGTCTTTTGCATCCGGGAGGGCAGGTGCTCGGGCATGGGATCAGTTCTCCAAAACCCTCCCAATAAATCCTGCAATCGTTAGGGTCTGGTACGATCAAATACTCTCCCTGAGAATTGCTGTGCGCGGTAGGTGTATAACCGCTCCACGACGCCATCGCCACGACGACCATCAGGGCGACGGGTAAAATAGTCTGCATTCTTTTCATACGCCATTAAATTTTAAAAAGTTAATACTTAATTTACTATGGAACCGAATGAAATCTGCGCCTGTGGGATTCCGGCCATGCCGACGGCCGGGTGTAGCCGTTATTTCTTCTTTTCGGTGTCGTCTTTCGTGGTGACGGGGCACTCGGGCGTGTGCGGGCATTTTATTTTGGATGCGGGCACACATTTGAGTTTCGTTTGATCATAACGCATACCTGGCGGGCAATCCACCAACACGCTGTCCAGAACTTGATATGTATTTTTTGTGCAATCTTTCGGGCAATCGGGGCTACACCTTATGTGGAATGATATTGAAATGATTTTTGAGTAGTACGAGTTACAACTCTCCGGATTGCCGAAGTTGGTTTTAATCACATGACCTTTCCCGTTGGTCTGGCCCGCTGCCATGATCAAACCGCATCCTGCCGCCAGCAAGATTCCTTTTACGATCATCTTTTTCATACGTCAATGATTTAAATAGGGCATTCCGGGTTATGGGGGCACGGCACATTATCCGGATAATCGCATTGCAACGTGACGGGATTAAAACGCAGTCCGGCGGGACACTGCATCATGACGAGGACGTACGCTGAGTGCATTCCTTTACAGTTTGGAGGGCAGGTCTTCATACATGGAATCCGTTCGCCATACCCCTCCCAATAGATCCTGCAATCGTCCGGGTCTGGTTCGATCCAATACAGATTTTGACTGGTAGCGGAAGCGGTAGATGTATAACCGCTCCACGACGCCATCGCCACGACGACCATCAGGGCGACGGGGAAAATAGTCTGCATTCTTTTCATACGCCATTAAATTTTAAAAAGTTAATACTTAAATTTACTATGGAACCGAATGAAATTTGCGCCTGTGGTTGTCCGCAATATACGAAAATATCACCGGAAATGCAAGGGAAACCGCCTGTTTCCGGCGTTTCCGGGAACGTCGCCATATCCTGCCGCCAGCAAAAACGGGGCCTTCCCGGGCGGTACTTTTTAACCGGCCGTGGATGGATTGGTAAAAAAAGGTTATTTTAGCGACAAATTGGACGGGTTATGCAGATCGACGAAAAAACGGCGCAATTGCGCGGACGGATCAGGGAGGCTCTGGACCGGGTGGTGACCCGCGATTACGTCCTGCTCGACGCGCCCTACTATAACAATATAGGCGACGTGCTCATTTGGCAGGGCACGCTCGACTATCTCCGCGGATGTCCGCACCGATGCCTGTACATGTCTTCGTGCGGCACCTACCGCAAGCCCGCGATCGGCAAAGACGTGGTCGTGTTGCTGCAGGGAGGCGGCAATTTCGGCGACCTGTGGCGCGGGTTCCAGGAGTTCCGGCTGCGTGTGCTGGAGGATTTCCCGGACAATCCGGTGGTGATCCTGCCCCAGTCCGTGCATTATGACGACCCCGGGCTGATGCGGCGCGACGCCGAAGCGTTCGCACGCCACCCCAACCTGACCGTATTCGCCCGCGACAAGGCTGCGCTGGAGTTGCTCGAACGCCATTTCCCTGCGTCGCGCAACCTGCTGATCCCCGATATGGCGTTCTATACCGACATGTCGCGTTTGTACCGTCGCCGGGGTCCGTTGCCCGATAGGGCGTTGCTGTTGCGCCGCGGCGATAAGGAGGGCCTGGGCGGTTACGACGTTCCGGCCGGAGCCGACGTGAGCGATTGGCCGACCATGATGCCCGGAAGCTACCGGGTGATGGATTTCCTGCTGCGGGGCGTGCTGTCGGTGGTGCGCAGGGCCACCGGAGGCGATCCCCGGGTGGCCGATTTCCTGTATTGCCGTGTGATGCGCCCCGCCTACCTGAAGATAGGCGCCAGGTTCATCGCCCGGTACGGCCATGTGTACAGCACACGCCTCCACGGCGCCGTCCTGTCGGTGATGATGGGGCGCCGGGTGACGATGCTGGATAATTCCTACGGCAAGAACGGCGCGCTGTACGACGCGTGGCTGTCCGACCTGGATTCGATAGAGATGGCCGGGCCTCAGGCCACGTTGCCCAGGGCGCGTCCCCAGATGAGCGAGTCGAGCGAGTAGCGTCCCCCGCCGTGGACCATCACCGAGAGGAAAACCACCATGTAGAGCAGCGGCAATTCCGATCCCGATAAGGTGAAAGGCGCATGGGCGACGAATGCCGCCACGCCCATCCCGAACACCAGCGCCAGTGCGGCCAGCCGGGTCAGGAGGCCCGCCATGACCAACAGTGCCCCCACGCTTTCGGTGAGCAGGATCAGCAGGAACGAGAAGTTGCCTCCCAGGCCGATCGGGTCGGGGAACGAGCCGTAGATCGAGCTGAAGTTCATAATCTTGTTTATCCCGTGCGAGAGGATCATGCCGCCGGCCAGCAGGCGCAGCACCAGCACGCCCCAGTCGCCGTAGCCTAACAGCAGGGTGGTCGTAACGCTTTGCGAGAAAGTCTTTTTCATCATTGAAACGGTTTTAGGGGTTCGGGCTCCAATAGTTATGCCATTTTATGCCTTCCGGCAGGAGCGACTCCTGCCGCAGGGGAACTTGCGGGTGCCTTCCGGCATACGGGGGATCGGCGACTTTATCCACATAAGGGTCAGGGAGTGATTTCGCCCCCGGGTCCTCCCGCAGGAAAATTTTCGCCGATCCCGGGCGGCGCTCAGTATTCGACCTTGTCGGGTTTGGCTTCCCATTCGCGGAAAGCCTCTTCGGCCTGGGCCGAGCGTATCTGCACGGAAGGTACGGTGCGCCGGGCGGGATCGAGCGGGATCTGGTCGTAGATCAGCGAGTCGTCGAAGCCGATGCGTGCGGCGTCGGCGCGGGTGTTGGCGAAGTAGACCTTCGAGATGCCCGCCCAGTAGATCGCCCCCAGGCACATCGGGCACGGTTCGCACGAGGTGTAGATCTCGCAACCCTCCAGTTTGAAATCGCCCAGGCGCGAGCACGCCTCGCGGATGGCCGACACCTCGGCGTGGGCCGTGGGGTCGCACTTCAGGGTCACGGAATTCGACCCGGTGGCGATCACTTCGCCGTCCCGCGCCACCACCGCCCCGAACGGTCCGCCGCCCCGCTCTACGCTCTGCCGCGAAAGCCCTGCGGCTATTTCCATCAATTCTTCCTTGGTCATGGCAGGTATTTTTTATGTACGAAAATACGAAAAAAGGGGATGAAAGTCATTCCTCGGTTAAAACCGGTATGTAGGATAATCTCAGATTCCGCCCCCTTCACTTTTGATAAATTCCCATTTATCCGACTCGTTAGAATATTTCCAATAAGAACTCACCCAAAAAGATCCGACAGTATGACGGACTACTCCCTTTTTGTACTGAATTACTCTGACTGAAAATCTAACCTCTATTTCATCCCCGTTCAACTCAACGGTGGGGAAGATTACGGTTCTGGGTTTTCTCATTACCTTTTTACCCCTACTGTTCAGAAAGTTCGTATAAACACCCCTGAAGTTAAGGTTCCAAACTTCTTGCGAAAATTCGAATCCACGCGGCAGATATTGCAATTCAATGAATACGTTTTTATACGGATCTGCCGGATCGTCTATGGCCGTATATCGGGAATAACTTTTATCGACTTTCACATATTCCATGAACGACTTATTGATAATGTCGAACAATTCATTGTCCGACCGGGAATAGGCATCCGGCTGGAAAAAAATGCAAAAACCAATAACAAACAAAAACGACTGTTTCATATCAATTAAGGTTTCTTTAGATTCCTGGATCCGGTCAAAAAGAATGCCGCATGCAGCACTTCCCGGGAATTACAGATGCGGTCGGACACAGAAACAAGCCGGGGCCATCCTAATATTGGTACATGATCGCAAATATAGTGAAAAAATCTGAGCCGGCGGTCAGGGGGTCCGACACCAAAAGCGTCGTAATCTCTACAGGCTTCATTCCCCGCCGCTACAGTTGTCCATGGATGGTCCGGGTATCCTCCCTGCGGCCCGGCATAACTCAACGAGAGTTGCGCTTAAGGACTTTTGTTATGTCTATGTATGTCAGCGATAATTACGCAAGTCCCTAAGCACACCTCGCGTTGACGGCACACATCCCGCGGCTGCGGGGGCGACGCGAAGCGTCGAACCGGGGGATGTGGCGATTGCCGGGGCCATCGTAGCCGTTGCGGTACCCCGTAGCTTGCTGCAAGGTGGTTCATTGATCGCAAGCGATCGCCCTAAGTAACGTCAGTTCGTGAATTCAAACACTAAGAATCACAGCAACATATATGATCCGGCGAGCCGGATTGAATTCGCCGGACATCCGTTAGCGGCTTGTACAAGCCGCCGATGTGCCGGCAACCCCACCCAAGCCCTCCCCTTCCAAGGGGAGGGCATGGGTGGGGTTGCCCAATGGGAAGCGATTGTAAAGCAATCGCTTCTCGTTCGATGGATT
>JAVBNK010000017.1:0-8956 GCA_031551595.1 Rikenellaceae bacterium
GCTCGACTTCCTTTCCCTGAGGGCGACCTACGGGATCAACGGCAACGAGCCCCTGTTCGGAGGCCCGTTCACGATCACCTGGGCGGACGGCATCAACACATATACCAACGAATACTCCAGCGTGATCGCCAGCCCGGCCAACAACGCTATCTGCTGGGAGAGGACCGGCCAGTTCAATATAGGGGTCGATTTTCGTGTGTTGGACAACCGTTTGGGCGGCTCGGTGGAGTTTTACAACAAAGCCACGAGCGACCTGCTGGGCCAGATCACCTCCGATCCCACCGGCGGGTTCGCGAAGCTCTACCGCAACTATGCCGAGATGTACAACCGCGGCGTGGAGGTGACCCTGAACACCGATATCCGTTCGGGCGGCTTCTCCTGGACGACCCTGGCCACGTTCAGCTATAATTACAACAAGGTCACCGACTACGAGAACCAGCAGAGCAGCCTGCTCAGTTTCATCGATATCCCCAACACCCGCAAGGGGCAGAGCCTGTCCACTTTCTATAGCTTCCGCTGGGAAGGGTTGGACCGTAACGGCCGCCCGAGGGTCTACCGCAAGGACGGCTCCTATGCCGGGAAGATGACGGAGCTTACCCCTGACGATCTGGTGGTCGGAGGCGTGAGCGTGCCGCCCTATGCCGCCTCGCTGAACAACACGCTCGGCTACCGCGGCCTGGAGCTTTCCTTCCAGTTCATCTACTACGGCGGCCACGTGATGCGCGACGCCATGGCCCGGTATATCACGCAGCCCGACGCGTATAACGGTAACGTTGCGAACATGGACCGCAACATCGCCAACTACTGGCGTACGATCGCCGATTCGAACGATCCGTCGAAATCGCCCGCCATCTACCGCTCTGCGCCCGAAGAGGTCGTCATGCTGTGGTACGGCGCCGACAAGCACGTCCTGCCGGCCGACTACATCAGGCTGCGCGAGTTAACGCTCTCTTACACCTTCCCGTCGCGCTGGCTGCGCAAGGCGCTGATCGGCAACCTGACGGTCCGTGCGCAGGTGCAGAACGTGTGGTCCTGGGGATTCTCCGGCAAGGGGCTGGACCCCGAGGCATGGCAGGGGACCCATATCTCCGCCGACTTCCCCACCTCCCGCACCGAACGGCAGCCTACGGTCTATAACCTGGGCGTGAACGTCCGCTTTTAAAGGCCTTCCCGACCAACGATAAAAATTCAAAGCCATGAAGAAAATAGCCATATTGCTCTGTGCCGCCTTTGCGGTGGCCGCCTGCGATAATTTCCTGGACATAAAGCCCAAGGGGTCCACCATCCCCGAGTATTACGACGACTATGCCCAGCTGTTCAACCATCACAATATCAGCAAAGCCGCCCCCGCCTATCCCGTCTACCTGACCGACGACGTGCAGCTGGCCGGCGGAAGCACTCTGCCCCTGAACCTGACCGCCCAGTCGGAATATGTCCGCAACCTGTATATGTTCAGCCACGGGCCGGTATTCCCGCAAGGCGGAGCGGATAATTTCTGGGATCAGGCCTACACCCGCCTTTACACCCTCAATACGGTCATCAACCACATCATGGAGGTGTCCGACGCGTCGGAGAAAGACAAACTGACCCTGCAGGCCGAGGCCCGCGTGGCCCGCGCTTACGAATATCTCTCGCTGGTCGGCGCCTACGCCCCGGCCTACGATGCCGCGACGGCCGGCACCGACTACGGCGTGCCCATCGTTACGACCGACGACATCGACGCCGTGCTCGACTACCGGCGCAACACGGTGGCCGAGGTCTACAAATTCATCGAGGACGACCTGACGGCCGCCCTGCCCCACCTGAGGGATGTGGCGGTCCACGCTTTCAAACCCGACAAGACGGTCAGCAACGGTTTCCTCGCCCGCATGTACCTGATGCAGCGCGACTATGCCAGGGCGCTCGGATACGCCGAGCAGGCCGTGGCGCTCAACGACCGGATGGTGGACCTGAAACTTTACCGGAACCACCCCAATCCCAATATGAATATCGGTCGCATCGTGTCGATCGCCGACACGGATGTCCTCTATCCCGACGAGGGTAACAACCCCGAGAATATCTATATACGCTATGCGACGTACACCTTCGGGGTAAGCAAACAGGTCTATGCCAGCCAGGATTTGCTGGACACCTATAACAAGGACCTGCCCGAAGGAGCGGTCGACCTGCGCCGCAAACTGTGGTTCGTGGATAACAGGTTTTTCGACCTCGGCAATTTCCCGGGCTACTCCCTTTATGTGCCCGGAATCAAAGTCAACCTGGGGCTGAACACGGTCGAAAATATGCTTACGCTCGCCGAATGTTATGCCCGTCGCAACGCCTCGGGCGACCTGAGCAAGGCGCAGCTTCTCTATGACCGTATACGGGGCAACCGCATCGAAAACTATGCGTCCGTACCTTTCTCCGATGCCGCTGATGCGCTGGAGAAAATCCTCGACGAGCGCCGCCGTGAATTCGCCATGACCTTCTACCGCCTGATCGACCTGAAACGCCTCAACAAGGAGGAGGCTTTCCGCAAGGACATCGTGCATATCGCGGACGACACCTACACCCTGCCGGCGGGCGACAACCGCTACGTGCTGCCCCTGCCGCCGAAGGTGAAATCGTTCAGGCCCGACCTGCCCGACTATACACGTTAACGACTTCCGGGGAAGCCGATTCCACGCCGGCATCCCTCCTGGTTACTCCCTTTGAACGGGAAATGGCCTTGCAAGGCCGCTTGCAGGAACGGAGTTGCCGCTAATTGATAACCAACCGATAACCGATGAAAAAACACATTCTTACCTCCGCCATGCTCCTGTGTGCCGCCTTTGCGTCGGCACAGCAGGGCACGGTGAAACTGAAAGGCAAAATCCTGGATATTCCCGCACCGGTGCTGATCGAGTACGACGGCGCGTCATCCGCCCTGGGCGATATTCGTGCCGTGACGATCCCCGTGGCCGGGGATGGGAGTTTCGAGCTGACCCTGCCCCTCGGGCGTCCGGGGTACTACAGGATCATGCGCAGTTTCCTGTGGCTCACCCCCGGCGACGACATGGAAGTATTCATTACCCCCGACCAGACCGAGGGCACTTTCAAAGGCCGGGGCGCCGAAGCTAACGCCTACCTCACCGGCAGGCTGTTCCCCAAGGGGGGGTCGTTCCTGCTTTCGGGAAGTAACGTGAAGGCCGATTTCGCTGCCACGCGCAGCCTGGTCGACAGCCTGGCGGAGGCCAGGCTCCGCCAGTTGAATTCGCTCGAAGGGGTGTCGGAAGAGTTCCGCGCCCTGGAAACCGCCCGTGTACGGGCCGACCTGGTGAACAGCTACCTCGCCTATCCGTTTTATGCCGAAGAGTGGAGCGAGTTGCCTGCGGATTCCGTCGGGGCGCATGCCGAACGGCTCTACCATGAATTGCTGCCCCGTATCCAAACCCTGATATCGCAGTTTGCCGATGAGCGCTTCCTCGATGTGGGTGTGGTGCGCGACGTGATGTCGCTGATGGCGTGGCCCCGTCACGCCTACCTTTTCGAAGGGGTCGCCATTCCCGAACGGACCCGCGAGCTGGCCGGTGCGCTGATGTGGAAACACAAACTGTCCGGAAAGCCCGATGCGGCGACCGTAGCTTCGGCCCGCGGGTTTGTGGCCGGCATGGAGCAGCCCGATTTCAAACGCGAGATGGAACGTGCGCTGGCCGACCTGGACCGCCTGGGCAAGGGAACGCCCGCCGTCGACATGGAACTCGAACAGCCTGACGGGACGAAGAAAAAACTGAGCGACCTGAAAGGCAGGATGCTCTGCATCGACCTGTGGGCCACATGGTGCGGGCCCTGCCTGGCGGAAGCCCCGGCATTTGCCGCATTGGCCGGGGAATTCCGGGACAGCCCGGTGCTTTTCCTGCAGATATCGACCGACAACGACCGTAAGGCGTGGGAAAATTTCCTCAAAGCGCAGGATCATGGTCCCGCCCTGCAATTCCTCTCCGGGAACAACCAATTGCTCAGGGAGGGGTGGATGCTCAGCGGGATACCGCGTTTTATACTGATCGATAAGGATTTCCGCATCATCGATGCCGATGCGCCGAGGCCCTCGGGCGGGGAACTTTCCAGGCTGATCCGGGAGAACCTTCCGGTGGAGTGAGTTTCCCGTTGCCGAAGGGCCGACATGGAAAGGGGGTCCCGCTCAAGCGGGCCCCCTTTTTTTGTCAGGCCGCGCCCGTACCGCCTGTGCTTCGGGACGCACCGTGACCGGCATTTTGCCGATGCGTGCGCCGTTCGTGTCCGCGACCTCCGGGTCGAAGCGGTTCTACGAGAGTTTTTCGCCCGTGCGGGAGATGTGCTCCGGGAATTCGGCGCTCGGGCCGCTGAACATGCCGTAGTCGTTTCCTGCGTAAAGTCCTTCGAAGTCCGGATACTCCGGGAAGTTGCAGAACAGGCACTGGCCGCCGACCGGCAGGCTGCCGTCGTCGCGCACCACGATTCCGGGGTCGCATCCCTTCCGGCTATGCGGCGGATCGCCGTCCATGAGTCTGCTCCGGTGAAGGGCATCGCGGCAAACAGCGGTACGAGCGGGCTTTCCACCCATCCGCCTTTGGCCGGGAGCCTGGAGATGCTGGTGTCCCGGGCGGTTGCGGCGGCATGGGATTTGGCCTGTAATGAGCTGATGTATAAATAGTTTATGAAGCGTGCCGAGGCGGCGGATGCAGGCATTTTACGCCGGATCTCGATTTTGTTCCTCCAGGGGTCGAATACTCCGCCGTTCAGGGTGGTACCCGCTGCCGCATCCTGCAGTTGCGGGAGGCGACGCACGGCATCGAGCCGCGGGACATTGCGGTTGCCAGAGGGCATCGCAGCCTTGTAAATGCCCCGTAGCTTTGCTGCGAGGGGGCTGTTTAACGTGAACTTTGACTGAGGGCGGGGTTGCCGGCTCTGCCGACGGCCTTCCCTGCCAACCGGTACCACGGCGTGAGCGGGGGAGTCCGCGTTATCGGCGGGCGCCGAGGATGAAGATCGCCGGGCGTTTGTTGATCTCGGGGGCGGCCGAGCGTTTCCATTGCGCGACGCTCGCCGTGCGGATGAACTCTTCGGGGGACAATAAGTCCGCAGCCACCGTCAACAGCGTTTCGGGGGCGCATACCGCGATTAACTCGGCAAACAGTTTAGCGTTGCGGTAGGGCGCTTCGATGAAGATCTGCGACTGGCCCTCGGTGGCGGCGCGGCGTTCGAAATGGCGGATGGCCTTCGCCCTGTCGGGCGGTTTGACGGGCAGGTAGCCGTTGAAGGCGAACGACTGGCCGCACTGTCCCGAGGCCATGAGCGCCAGCAGGATGGACGAAGGCCCGACGAGCGGCACCACGCGGATTCCATGGCGGTGGCATGCGGCGGCCAACTCCGCACCCGGGTCGGCCACGCCCGGCAGGCCCGCTTCGCTGATCATCCCGGCGTCGTGGCCCGCCAACAGGGGTTCCAGCAGGCGTTCTGTGTCGGCCGGCGGGGTATGCTCGTTCAGTTCGGCGAAATGGAGCGCGTCGATCGGTTTGCCGATGCCCGCACGGCCCAGGAAACGGCGTGCCGAGCGCGTGTTTTCGACCACGAAATAGTCGAGCGAGGCCATCACGGCGAAGTTCGCTTCGGGCAGTACGTCCCGGACCGGCGTGTCGCCGATCGGGCAGGGGATCATATAGAGGGTTCCGGGGGGCATAAACGTTATTTAAATGTAATCAGCCTTGCATTGCAAGGCTGTCAGCCCGCAGCCATCCGGCGCGGAGGGCTGATTTTCTCCGCCTGCGGCTTCGAATCATTCTCCGCTGGCTGCGGACTGACATCCGGTCTGGGCGATGGTTCATTGAGGGGGCCTTATTCTTTAATAAATATCCGTTTCACGCGCCCCGGAATGGAGGTCATGATCTCGTAGGGGATCGTGCCGAGTACGCGGGCCATGTCTTCGGGCCGGAAACCCGCCGCGGGGCCGAAAACCACCACGTCGTCGCCTTCCCGCGCGTCGAGCCCCGTAATGTCAATCATGCAGGTATCCATGCAGATGCGTCCAACGGTGGGGGCCGTACCGCCTGCAACCCGCATCCTCCAGCGCCCTTCGCCCAGCCGGCGGTCCAGCCCGTCGGCATAGCCCACGGGGATCGTTGCCAACCGTGTGGGACGGTCGATGCGCCCGGCGCGGCCGTAACCTGCGGTTTCGCCGGCAGCGAGCTCCTTGACCTGTACGATACGGGTGCGCAGGGTGCCGACGGGTTGCAGGGCCCGATCGCCCGACGCGCTGATGCCGTACAGCCCGATACCCAGGCGCACCATATCGAACTGCGCCTCCGGATAGCGTTCCGCGGCGGCGCTGTTGGCGATGTGGCGCAGCGCGGGGCAGCCCAACCGGTCGCTCATGCGGTCGAACAGGGCGATCTGCCCGCGGGTGAAGTCTTCCTGCGAAGGTTCGTCCGAAGCGGCCAGGTGGGAAAATACGGTGGCTACCCTGACGCGTCCTTCGCCGTGCAACAGTTCTGCCAGGCGGGGCATATCTTCTTCGCAGAATCCGAGGCGGTGCATGCCCGTGTCGAGTTTGACGTGGATGGGGTAGTGGGTTTCGGAGTGCCGCGCCACGGCCGCCAGGAAGGCGTCCAGCGAGGCGAAATTATAGATCTCGGGTTCGAGTCCGTGGCGTATCGTCACGTCGAAACTGTCCGAATCGGCGTTGAGTACCACAATAGGCGCGGTGATGCCCCGCTCGCGCAGCGCCACGCCTTCGTCGGCGAACGCCACGGCCAGGTAATCGACCCCCTGGCGCTGGAGTGTGGCGGCCACCTCATAGCCGCCGTTGCCGTAGCCGAAGGCCTTGATCATGGCCATGATACGGGTTGTGGGCCGCAGTTTCGACCGCAGGCGGCTCAGGTTGGCCGCCATCGCGTCGAGGTCGATCTCGAGGGTGGTCGTATGGGTGCGCAGTTGCAGGGCGTGGCTCAGTTTTTCGAATTGCGAGCTGCGGTTGCCCTTGACCAGGATGATGTTCCCGGCCAGTTCGCGCTGGTCCATCGCCGCCAGGAACGCTTCGGCCGAAGGGTGGAATTGGCCCGTGCCGCCGAACAGCCCGGCATGGCTGCGGATGCGTTCGCCGATGCCGACCACATGCTCCACCCCCGCGGCCATTGCGGCCACTTTGGCGTAGAGCTCCCCGTCGGCCATGCCGCTTTGCAGGATGTCCGACAGGATGAGGGTTTGCGGACGGCCGGCGGCGACGCTTTTCATGTAGTCGAGCGCGATGCCCAGCGAGTTGATGTCCGAGTTATACGAGTCGTCGATGATCAGCGAGCCGTTGATGCCCTCCTTGAGTTCGAGGCGCATCGCCACGGACTGCAGCAGCGGCAGCCGCGCCACCGTTTCGGCATGGGGCACGCCCAGCACGTCCCATAGCGCCACGGCCGAGGCGGCGTTTTCCTGCGCCGTGCGTTCGGAGGAGAAGGCGTAGGCTTCGGCCTGCTGTGCCGCATCTACCGGATTGGCGGACAGTTTCCTTATCTGTGCGGCCACGGCCGGATGGTTGCCGTTATAGATCACGGTACGTGCACCGCGGAAAAGTTTGAGTTTTTCGTCGAGTTTATCCGTAACGCTGCGGAAATTCTCCTGGTGGGCGTCGCCGAGGGTGGTGACGATGCCGATGTCGGGGCGGATGATGCGCTCCAGCCGTTCCATTTCTCCCGGCCTGGAGATGCCGGCTTCTAAAATAACCACTTGTTCGTCGCCGCGCATCATCAGCACCGACAGCGGCACGCCGATCTGCGAATTGTAGCTCTTCGGGCTGCGTGCCACGCGCACCGCCGGCGGGGCCAGCTGTGCGGCCCACTCCTTGACGATGGTTTTGCCGTTGCTTCCGGTGACGGCCACGACGGTGCCCGTGAAGGTGTTGCGGTGATGCGTCGCCAACCGTTGCAGCGCGTCCACCGAGCCGGCCACATGCACGAAGCCCGCTTCCGGGAACTGCGCCGCGTCGACCGGACGCTCGACTACGAAACTCCGCACCCCGCGGGCGTATAATTCACCGATGTATTTATGGCCGTCATGGTTCACTCCTGCGATGGCGAAGAACACGGGCCGGTCGGCCGCCGCGGCCATGCGGCTGTCGGTGATGGCCGACCGGACGGTATGGTCGGGACCTTCGGGCGTGCCGCCGCTGATCGCGGCTATCCGGCTGAGTCGGTATTCCATGCTAACGTGCATTCATTTTCCGGCGGTTCTCGGCGATGCGGCGGCCTGTCCAGAGGATGTCCACCGCGATCAGCAATACCAGGCATCCCGATGCGACCGCCGATACAAAGGAAAGCATTATTCCCGAAATAATGTTGCCTGCGGGCGAGTTGAAGATCACGAATCCCTGCCGGCACATCATCACCATGCAGTGGACCAGGGCAATGACGGGGATGCCGTAGGTGAACACCCACGAAACGGTTTTCAGTACGAGGTAGATCGCATCGTTCATCGACGAGGCTTGACGGCCCGTACGGTCGCCGAACAGGTATTGCGGGATGGATGAAACCTTATTGAGGTTGGCCACTACCGACAGGCTGTGTACGCGCTCCATGTAACGGCTTTCGCGCCCGTCGGGCGGAATGCCGTCGCGTTCTTCCTGCATTTCGAGTTCCGCCACGAGCGTTTTGATCCACTCCTTGCCGCGGGTGACCTCCACATGGGCGGTGCAGTAGGCGATGGCGATGCCCGAAATGATCACCAGGCAGATGGCATAGAACACCGAAGAGGTCACCTCGCCCAGTTCGAACGGCAGGCGGACCAGTTGCCCGGCCCGGCCCGAGCCGGCGCCGGTCAGGGTGAGCGACGAGGCCGATGCCACGATCAGGGCCATCCAGTACATATTGGCCGACCGTGCCTGCACCGAGCAGCCTGCGGCGGCATCGCGGATCGTTTGTGAATAGCGGTCGATGGTGTCCATGGTTATTCGTTTTAATCTCTAAGGGTTCAATTT
>JAVBNK010000120.1:0-8070 GCA_031551595.1 Rikenellaceae bacterium
ATCGTAAAGAATAAGTAGTGGCGCTTTTTGAAATACCTTCTGTGCGCGTCGACGCCATGGCGGCATGTGTTCCCGCGTCCGTCTGCGACTTCGGCGGCATGGCCCACCTGATGGACGAGACACAGTACGCCCGGTTCGTGAAGGCTACCGGCATCGAACGCCTGCGAAGGCCGGTGGCCGGCCAGACCACCTCGGACCTGTGCTTCGCCGCCGCCGAACGCCTGTTGCGGGATATGGAGGTGGACAAAGACGGGATCGACCTGCTGGTCTTCGTTTCCCAGTCGCCGGATTATATCGTCCCGATGACCTCCTGCCTGTTGCAGGAACGCCTGGGGTTGGGCAACCGGTGCGTCGCTTTCGATATCACCTCCGGTTGCTCGGGATATGTGCAGGGATTGGGCGTCGCCGCGTCGATGCTTTCGGCCGGCAGGTTGCGCCGTGCCCTCCTGCTGTCGGGCGATGCCAATCCGGCCCAACTGTCGGTGAACGACAAGACGACGTGGCCGCTTTTCGGCGCTGCGGGATCGGCCACGCTGCTCACATTCGATCCGCAGGCATCGCCGATCCGTTTCGAGCAGGGTACCGACGGCGGCGGGGCCGGGGCGATCATGATCCGTGACGGGGGCGCCCGCCATCCGGTGACAGAAGATTCGCTCCGCGAGGTGCGGATTGCCGAAGGGATCGCCCGCAAAAACATCCACGTCGCCATGAACGGCGAGGAGGTATTCTCATTCGCCATTTCGGAAGTTCCCGACAGCGTGGAGCGCCTGTACGACCATTATGGCCTGAGCATGGAGAAGACCGATTACTTCGTATTCCACCAGGCCAACAGGATGATCCTCGAAACGATAGCGGGCATTCTGGATATTCCGTCGGAGAAACTCCCCATGTCGCTCAAGGATTTCGGCAATACCTCTTCGGCGTCGATCCCCCTGACCGTCGTCACGGAATTGGGTGGGATTGCGGATCCCGCTTCTTTGTGCCTCTGCGGTTTCGGGGTGGGACTTTCATGGGCGAGCTGCCACTTCGACGCGAAGCGTATATGGTGTCCCCCGTTGATCGAGCTGTGACCGGCGGCGGGACGGTGTGAAGCCGTCGATGCAGGCATCCCGTTCGTTTCGGCCACCGCAGGGAAATGTCGGCCCGACGGTTCCATGTACCCTTTCGCATATTCGATATCGGACCGGATACTGACGGTCACCGGGGTGGCGGGCCTTGCCGGCGAATGGATGCAGGCCGATGGAGGGGAAAAGCCCTTTATCCTGGTGGAATGGCCCCGCCTGACGGGAAAATCCGGATATCTCGTTGACGGAAAACGCTATCAATTAAGGGAGCTTCGCAGACTTGCGAAACTCCCTTAATTGATAGCCCCTGCGTACGCGGCGACCACCGGTTTTTGTTGCCTTCGTGCCGTCCGCCGCAAAGGCAGGGCATGTCGACACGAATCCGCACGCCCGTCTGCGGGCCGTTTTTCCTCCGATATCCCCGCATCGCCCCGAAAATTTAACCTGCATAAACAAGACGCCTTTCGAAGCCGAACGTCCGGGGAGAGGTGTCGGCACGCCTTAGTTCACGGCCTGCTGTGCGGTGCGTTTACGGTCGCAGAAGCGGCGGCATTGTTTGGGAATGTCGTAACCGAGCATCGTGCCGAGCATGAAATCCTCCTCAGGGGTGAGCAGGTTCAGCGGTTTGTGGATAAACCCGGCCACGGCGTCCAGGCAGGCCTGCTCGCCGAAGAACAGGTTGACGTTGCGGCTGCCTGCAGATTGCGCCAGGTAGCTGATGCCCTGGTTGTCGAGCCGTTCCTTGACGATCTCGGCGCAGGTAGGACAGAGGGTGCACAACACCAAGCTGCGTATGCCCTTCTTGAACTCATAGACCATGTGCATGACCATCCGCATCTCGCCGGTCCGGAAATACGCTTCGGGTGCCATGGTTATGAATTTTTGACCGCTTCGATCCACGCTTCCATTCTTGCGCCGGTCTGGCCCGGTTCGTCGTCGTCGGCGACCAGGCCGAGGGCCCTTTTCCCATCGAACGCCCTGGAGTATCCCGCATAGCCCGATGCGTCGGTTTCGCCTACGAATGTGCAGCCTGTTCCTTCCAGCTCGTCCCGGATGAGGGCCATCGCGTCGCAGAACGTATCGGGATAGGATGCGCTGTCGCCGCAGCCGAACAATCCCACCTTTTTCCCGCTCAGGTTTACCTTTTTAAGCTGGCCGATGAAGTCCTGCCAGTCGTCCTGCAGATCGCCCAGGCCCCAGGTGGACGAACCCAGCAGGAGCAGGTCGTATCCGGCCGCATTGGCGGCGGGTACTTTAGCCACGTCGAAGAGGTCGGTGGCCTCCACCCCTAATTTCGTTGCGATCTGTTTGGCGAGCGCTTCCGTATTGCCGGTCGAACTGCCGTAGAAAATTCCTGTCGTCATGATGATCGTGTTTTTTAATGAATTGTTTTCTGCCGGCAAAGGTAGCGGACGCCAAACGAATGGAAAATCCCCTGTAATCATCAAAATCGGGAGGCAAAATACCTGATTTGTGCAGGTCGGGGTATAATGCGTTGACCGGTAGGGGGTAGCGTGCGTTATGGCTGCCCGGGAATTAATGACTTAGGGGTATGGCCCGCCTTCTTTTAGCAATTCCTTGCGATTGCGGGGCTTCCGGGGCCGGACTACTTTTGCCATGTGAATTTCAGCTATCCCGACGAATGATGAAACGATTATGCCTTTTGGCTCTTTGCGCCGTTGCGGTCGGCGCTTTCCGGCCTGTGGCCGCACCGGCGCAGGACGATCCGGCAAAATCCATGCAAAAAGATACCTTATCTGCCAAACCGGTCCCGGCCCTGCGCCTGGGCGGTTACGGCGAGGCGGTCATGCAGCGGATGTTCTACAGCGACGATCCCAATCGTTACCGCTATCCGGAACAATATAAGAACGGGCGTTACGGGCGTTTCGACCTGCCGCACGTAGTTTTTTTCATGGATTATAATTTCGGCCGGGGATGGAAGGTGTCGACCGAGATCGAATTCGAGCACGGCGGCGCGGGTGCGGCCGTCGAGATCGAGGCCGACGAAGGCGGCGAATATGAGAGCGAAGTGGAAAAAGGCGGCGAGGTGGTGCTCGAACAGTTCTGGATCGAGAAGAGTTGGGCGCGTTGGGCCAACCTGCGTATGGGCCACATCATCGTGCCGGTCGGCCTGACCAACATGTACCACATGCCCACCGAATACTTCACCGTGATGCGTCCGGAGGAAGATGCCACCATCATCCCCTGCACATGGCACCAGACGGGGGCCAGTTTCTGGGGCCGGGCCGGGGCGTGGCGCTATGAGCTGCAATTCCTGGCGGGACTCAACGCCGAAAAGTTCAGCAATTCCGGCTGGGTGCATGACGGCGCGACCTCGGCCTACGAGTTCGATATCGCCAACAGTTATGCCGGCGCCTTCCGTGTGGACAACCATTCGGTCAGGGGGTTGCGCGTGGGCCTGAGCGGCTACTTCGGTTTCAGCGCAGCCAATACGCTCAAACAGAGCCGCTACGAGGACATCAACGGTTCGGTGACCATCGGGGCATTGGATTTCACCTACGACGACCACAATGTGATCGCCCGCGGCAGTTTCCTGTACGGCTACCTGGGCGACTCCTACTACATCTCGATGTATAACAAAAAAATGCCGTCGGCCAGCCCTTCGGCGCGTACCGAAGTGGCTTCGACGGCGATGAGCTGGTATGGCGAGGCGGCATACGACATCCTTTCGCTGTTCCCCTCGAACAAGAACGATAAACTCTATGTCTTCGGCCACTACGGTTACTACGATTCGATGTATAAAACGGCCAGATCGAAAGGCATCCTGCCCCGGAGCTGGTCCGAAAAGACAGTCATCGGCGCCGGGATCAATTACAAACCCATCAAAGAGTTGGTAGTCAAGGCGGAATGCTCGTTGCGCAAATACAAATCCCTCTATAATAACGAGCCTGCGATCTCCCTGGGCATCGGCTATTCGGGATTTTTCAAACGATAATCAACTAAAAACCAAACACGATATGAAACGATTTTTCAAGTATGCGCTCATGGCCGCCGCGGCTGTGGTAACGGCAGGCGGATTTTCTTCTTGCGAAAAAGGAAATGACGGCCCGGACGAAGGTTTCGATGAAATGTACGCACAGATCCTCGACCAATATGTTTCGCAAACCGTAGTACCTACGTATAAGGCAATGGCTGACGCTGCACTGGTCATGCGCACGGCAAACCAGGCGTTGCTGGACGGCGCGTTGACCGACGCCAAAATGGAGGCCGCCGCCACCGCATGGCGTGCTGCGCGTGTGCCCTGGGAGCAGAGCGAGGCATTCCTTTTCGGCCCCGTGGGCGAAGACTACATGAACATCGACGGGCACATCGACTCGTGGCCGCTCGAACTGACCGCCATTACCGATGAGATCGCTAAAATCGCTGCCGGCGGAAGCATCACCGGCAAGCAAGCCTGGAATATGGATGCCGAATTGATCGGTTTCCACACAACCGAATACCTGCTTTTCCGCGACGGCAAGGTGCGTAAAGCAGCCGATGTTACGTCTGCCGAGCTCAAATACCTGACCGCCACCACCGATGCCCTGGTGTGGGATTGTGTGCTGGCCTATGTCGCTTGGGTCGGGGAAGAGAACGTGTCGGCCGATATGAAGGCCATATTCCGCGAGAATACGGAAGTAGTGAATCACCTGGAAACATCCGATGCTAAAAATTTTTCTAAAAAACTCACTCAGAAAATAGGTTATCCTTCATGGGGCGCTGCTCTGAATGAGATTGCCGTGGGTTGTGCCGAGATCGCCGGCGAGGTGGGTTCCGTCAAGATCACCGAGCCTTATTACGGGGTAGGCGGGGCCGGTGGCGGCGACCATACGAAAGTCGAATCGTGGTACAGTTGGAATTCGCTGACGGACTACGAGGGGAACATCATCAGCATCAAAAACGCGTACACGAAGGGCATGCCCTGCCTGAGCGACTATGTAAAATTGGCCGATGCCGGTTTGGACACCGATATTAAAGCCAAGATCGAGGAGTGTATCACCAAGATCCGCGCGATCGGCACGGGCGGCTACTCGTTCTACGAAGTGGTGCGCGACCGGCGCAACGCCACCCGGGTCGATGCAGCCATCGACGCCTGTGTCGAACTGCAACGGCTCTTCGACCAGATCGAGAACATTATCGAATAACACGGTTGCCATACTCTGTTACGGGAATTCTCGGGGGGTTGTTACACACTCCGGGATTTTCTCATAAAAAACTGAAGAATTATGAAAAAATTTATCCGTTTCACCCCGGCCCTGTTACTGCTGCTTGCTTCGTGCGCCGACGACAACAACGGCCGCCTGCCCAATCCTCAACCCAAACCTTCCGCCGATGCCCATGAAGGCCAATGGTATCCGGGCGGACAGGCCGGTACGGTGTTCAACGCCACCAGCCGCGCCTACCGCCAGCCGATGGATTTCATCAACGAAGATGCCGACCTCTACCGCCAGTTCATGGCAGGTGAACAGATGTTCGGCAAAAGCTACGTTTCCGAAGCCGGCACGGCCTATTCGGGCCTCGGGCCCACGTTCATCCGCAAATCGTGCATCGCCTGCCACCCCAGCTACGGCGGGCGCAGCAAGCGTGTCGATAAATACGATTCGAACGATTGCCGCAACGGCTACCTGCTGATGATCTACGATCCTTCCAACCCGGTTACCATGCCGCTGGCCACCAAATATTTCACCGGCATGACCCAGACCCGCGCCGTGGCCCCGTTCAAAGCCCCGATCGACGAGAAGGGTATCACCATCACCTGGATGCTTTACAGGGATGAACACGGCAATGAATACGAAGACGGCACGCCGTACAGCGCAGGCACGCCGTGGGAAGGCACGCTGATCTACCCGAAGGTGGAGATCGACCAGGGCGCCATCCTTTTCCCCGATTTCGACATGAGCAAGCACCGCGCCTGCATCGAAGCCACGATCGGTATCTACGGTACGGGGCTGCTGGACGCCATTTCGGACGAGGATCTGCGGGCCGAACATGCCGCCCAGCAGGCGCGCGGCTATGCCGTGGGTGTGATCGGGGCGGATATCGTCGAAACCGATCCGAGCCATCCTTATCCCGGTGCGCATCCGGGCCGTTTCACTTACCTCTGCACCCGCGCCACGCTCGACAACGGCCCGGGCGCCAACGCGCTGTGGAATATCACCAACGTCACCCGTCCCGAGCGCCGCTACAATTATATCACCGACGAATATGCCAAAGTGACCTCGAAAGACCCTGAGGTGCAGGCCGCATTGGGTAAGTCCGAAGAGGATATCTACAACGGGTTGATGTCGAAAACGCTCCCGGTCGAAATGAAGCAGGAGGATTACGACGCTTTTATGGTGTGGCACCGTGCATTGGCCGTGCCCGCCGCGCGCAACCTGGACGATCCGAAGGTGAAGCGTGGCCGTACGCTCTTCACGGAGGCCGGGTGCACGGCCTGCCACCGCCCGTCGTGGACCACGCGCGCCAACTACAAACCCATGCCCGAACTTTCGGAGCAGAAGATATGGCCCTATACCGACCTGTTGCGCCATGACCTGGAGATGTACGAGGCGGGACGCGCCAAAGTGTGCCGCACTACACCGCTCTGGGGCCGCGGGCTGATGCAGGTCACCTCGGGCCACGGCGACATGCTCCACGACCTGCGCGCACGCAACTACGAGGAGGCTATCCTGTGGCACGGCGGCCAGGCGAAGCACAGTAAGGAAAAATTCCGCAACATGTCGGCCGACGACCGTGCGGCGCTGATCAAATTCCTCGAATCGATATAGGATGACGCTCCGTTTCGCTGCCAAAACCCTGAGGAGGGTGGTTATTGCCAATGTGATCCTAATGGTGGCGCTGCTTGCCGGCGCCACCATCGTGGAGAAATTCCACGGCGCGGAGTGGGTCCACCGGCACATCTACGGCGTATGGTGGGTGATCGTGCTGTGGATCCATCTGGCCGTTTTTTCGTTTCTTTATATTTTTGCGTGCCGGCTGTGGCGCCGGCCGGCAGCCTTCCTGCTGCACTGTGCTTTCGGGGTGATCCTGCTCGGGGCGCTCGTGACCTACCTCGGCGCCGAACGGGGTTATGTGCACATCCGGCAGGGTGAAACGGCGAACTCCTACACACCCGAAGATGACGGCCCCGCCCGGCCCCTGCCCTTCGGGCTGAAACTGGTGCTGTTCGATGTCGAATATCACCCGGGAGGCGATAAGCCGGCCGATTACATCAGCTATGTGAAGACAGACGACGGGATTTCGCGCATTTCGATGAACAGGATCCTGCGCCGCGACGGCTACCGTTTCTGCCAATATGACTACGACCCGGACGAGATGGGTACGGTGTTGCTCGTCAACCGCGACCCGTGGGGTACGGGCGTCACCTATGCCGGTTACCTGCTGCTGGCCGCCGCGATGCTGTGGTTGCTGTGGCTGCGTATCGGATGGAAGGGTCTGTTGTGGACTTTCGTCCCCACGGCCGTGGTGTGGCTGTTCATTTCTCAACTCACCCCGATGACCCCCGTCCTGCGCACGCCGCTGCTGGGCGCCCATGTGTCGGTGATCATGGTTTCTTACGCCCTGCTGCTGTTTTTTATGATTACGGGAATTACCGGGCTGTGTTCGCAACGGTTGGGCGAGAAATTCTACCGGTGGAATTCGCAGCTGATCTATCCTGCCGTATTCTTACTCGCGGCGGGCATTTTCATCGGGGCCGTTTGGGCGAATATCTCCTGGGGACGCTATTGGGGCTGGGATGCCAAGGAAACCTGGGCGCTCGTCACGATGCTCATCTATGCCGTGCCCATGCATCCGGATACCATCCCGGCGTTGCGCAAACCGCGTAACTTCCATCTCTATTGCACGGTGGCCTTCCTGGCCGTGGCGATGACCTTTTTCGGGGTGACCTACCTGCTGGGCGGCATGCACAGCTATGTGAATTAGTGATTGGCCCGGGAATAACCGTTCGGTTTTTCCCGGCGTTTTTTACCTCCCGTTGGTCGGTGAAGCGAAGTCGGAGCCTCCG
>JAVBNK010000104.1:0-2991 GCA_031551595.1 Rikenellaceae bacterium
TGTAACGGAGGGCCAGGGCGTGCTGGCACGAACGGTCACGCCCGCTTTTGGTGTTTTTTCCGCTTCTGCTTTGCTGCTTTTTAGCGATATTCCTTCAACAAAGCGGCCCGCAGGAGGCAAACAGCATTGAAACCAAACATAATCGTTCGTGTCAACACGCCTTAAACGAGTGGTTTATCCGGTCCGCCGCGGCATTCTGCGGTTGGAGATGCCTGATACGGGTCGCCGGGCGGCCTGAAAAAGGAATTGAAATGCAAGTTATAGATATCATCAACGCCGCTTCGGCTTCGGGGCGGACACGGTTCACCATCGAGTTGTTGCCGCCCCTGAAAGGCGAGGGCGCCGGAACGGCCTTTGCGGCTATCGACCCGTTGGTGGAGTTCGACCCGGCCTACATCAACGTCACGGCCCACCGCGAGGAGGTCAAATACGTCGAAAAGTCGGACGGCCTGGTCGAACGCCGCGTAGTACGCCGCCGTCCGGGCACGGTGGGCATCTCGGCGGCGATCAAACAACGCTACGGGATAGACGTGGTGCCCCACCTGATCTGCGCGGGCATGTCGCGCTACGACATCGAGGACGCGCTGATCGACCTCGATTTCCTGGGGATCGACAACGTGCTGGCCCTGCGCGGCGACAACCTGCGCGGCGAGAATATGTTCCATCCCCATCCGGCGGGGCATACCCATGCCGGCGAGTTGGTCGCCCAGATCGCCGGCATGAACGCCGGCCGGTTCGTCGACGGTGAGGCCAAGGTATCCCATAACAGCCGTTTCTGCGTAGGTGTGGCGGGTTATCCCGAGAAACATGCCGACGCCCCCAACATGCCGTCCGACCTACGCTGGCTCAAGGCGAAGGTCGACGCCGGGGCCGACTACATCGTCACCCAGATGAGTTTCGACAACTCGCGCATTTTCGCCTTTATCGACGCCTGCCGCGCCGCAGGGATTACCGTACCCGTTGTACCGGGCATCAAACCCCTCTCCACGCGCGAACAGCTCACCCTGCTGCCCCATATCTTCCACGTCGACCTGCCCGAAGAGCTCGTCGCTGAGGCTATGGCCTGCAAGGATAACCGCGCCGTGCGCGAACTGGGCATCCGCTGGGCCGTCGCCCAGGCCCGCGAACTCAAAGCCGCCGGCCTGCCCGTCATCCATTTCTATACCATGGGTAAAACGGACAATATGGCCGCCATCGCCAAACAGGTGTTCTAAGCCCCCCCTGCACACGGGTGAGTTACCTATGCTATGCATGGGTTTCCTCCTCGCGGTTCGCATAGCCTGCAAGTGGTTTCGCCCCCGGTGCGAAGAGCAGGTATCAAAATAGTTGGAGGGAGTCCACGGACTCCCTCCAACGTTAGGTATGCTTACGGGTTATCAGGCCATGTGTTGCATCTCGATGAGTTTGGCGTAGAGGCCGTTGTTCTGCATGAGTTGTTGGTGGGTGCCTTCTTCGGCGATTCGTCCGGATTCGACGACGATGATACGGTCGGCGTTGTGGATGGTGCTCAGGCGGTGGGCGATCACCAGCGAGGTGCGCCCTTCGAGCAGCGCTTCGAGGGCCAACTGGACGAGTTTTTCGCTTTCGGTGTCGAGCGCCGAGGTGGCTTCGTCGAGGATGAGGATGTCGGGGTTTTTGAGCACGGCGCGGGCGATGCTCAGGCGTTGGCGCTGGCCGCCGGAGAGTTTCATGCCGCGGTCGCCGATATTGGTGGCGTATCCGTCCGAGGTTTCGAGGATGAACGGGTGGGCATTGGCCACGCGGGCGGCATGTTCGACCTCGGGGAACGAGGCGTCGCGCTTGCCCAGGCGGATGTTCTGTTCGATCGAGTCGTTGAACAGGATGGTTTCCTGGGCGACGATGCCCATGTGTCCGCGCAGCGATTCGAGGGTGTAGTTGCGGATGTCCACCCCGTCGATGAGGATCTGTCCCGCCGTCACGTCGTAGAAACGCGGGATCAGGTCGGAGATAGTCGATTTTCCGCCGCCCGAAGGGCCTACCAGGGCTACGGTTTCGCCTTTTCGTATCTTGAAGTTGATGCCGCGGATCACCTCTTTGTCCTCGTAGGAGAAGCGCACGTCGCGGAATTCGATCTCCTCGCGGAACCCGTTGAGTGCGACGGCTTGCGGCGAATCGGTGATCCGGCTTTGCGCGTCGAGGAGCTGGAACACGCGGTCGCCGGCGGCGATGCCCTGGTTGATGTTGCCGAAGGCGTCGGCGAACGAGCGCACGGGACGCGTGATCTGCGAAAAGACGCCGATGTAGGCGATGAACGCGGCGGCATCGAGCCCTTGTCCGCCGAGCACCAGTCCCCCGCCGTAGATCAGCACCACGGCCACCGTTGCGATCCCCAGGAACTCGCTCATCGGCGAGCCCAGCTGCTGACGGCGGGAGATCTTGAGCGTCAGCCGCGAGAAGCGGTGGTTGAGCGAGTGGAATTTCTGTTTGATATAGTCGGTGGCGTTGTACGCTTTGATGATCTTGATGCCGGTGAGCGACTCGTCCATCGTACTGACCATATCTGCGAAGGTTTCCTGGGCGGCGGTGGCTTTTTGCTTGAGTTTCTTGACGATGTAGCCGATAATGAGGGCCGACACGGGCAGGAACAGCACGGCGAAGACCGTGAGCTGCCACGAGATGGCGACCAGCAGGATCAGGTAGCCGATGGTCAGGAACGGGTCGCGGAAGAGCACCTGCAGGGTGTTGGTGATGCAGAACTGCACGACCTGCATGTCGGACGAGATCTTGGAGATGATGTCGCCCTTGCGCTCGTTGCTGAAGAAGCCTGCGTGCATCCCGATGACGTTGTCGAACACGCGGTTGCGCAGTTTTTCGAGGGTATTCACGCGAAGGGTTTCGACGATGCGCTGGCCCAGGTAGCGGAACGTATTGCTGAGCATCGACGCCACGACCACCACCACGCTCAGCGCCGCCAGCACATCACGGGCGCTGTATCCCGTGCCGTAGATGCGGTAGAGGGCGTAGTGGATG
>JAVBNK010000041.1:0-6125 GCA_031551595.1 Rikenellaceae bacterium
GATCTCCGTGTAATTCAGTTTCTTCCGCCGAGCCAGTTTGTAGTTCCCTGAATTCCACAGCATCACCCCTTCTTTCCTGATGTCGGAGAAGAAGTAGTGGCTTCGGGAGATTTGCTCGTTGAGGTGGTCGATATGCTCGACGATCACCTGCAATTCGGGCGTGAGCCACTCGTTTTTGCCGCGGTTGAACACCTGCTCGATTTTCTCGCCGAGGGTGAATTCCTGCTCTGCGACACCATTCTTCGAGGTGACCAGCAGCAGGTCGTAGTCGCTCACGAAGGTCGTGGGCACGCCGAATTCCTCGCGCATGTCGAATTTGACGTAATTTCCTCGTGCGTAACTTCCATACAATATCACCATTTCGAGCCCGGGGACCACGGCGCGCGCAATCCCGACGATCTGGTCGAGTTCCTTGCGCTTATGGCGCGGCAGGTGGGCGGTAGAGGTTTTCATCGTCAATAAAACCGTTTATTCGACAACACCGCGATCAGCCCGTGCAGGCTCTTGTAAAGGTCGTCGGCCTTCCGGTAGGCGTAGTCGTAATCCTCGTCGGCGACGTAGCCCGCCGTATGCAGCAATTCAAGCCAGTACAGGCATTTCCCGCAAATGGCCTGCGCGTCCATGAATTTGCGGACGAAGCCGTCCGTCCCCTCCAGGTGTTTTGCATCCATGATATGGGCTCCGATCGCCGTCCCGTTACGCACCAGCTTCTTGCCGAGGATGCGTGCGTTGAGTTCGTGCGGAAGTTTCCCATGCAGGTTCATCACACATACCGCAAATTCGAAACTTTTCTCTTTGACAAGGCTCTCTACTCCCATAACTATCGCTTCATCAGGTTGGTAACTTCCTCTTTGTCGTCGAAGTGGTTTTTCACTCCGTTGATCTCCTGGTAGTTCTCATGGCCCTTGCCTGCGATCAGGATGATGTCGCCGCCGTGGGCCAGCGCCACCGCCGCCCTGATCGCCTCGCGCCGGTCGGTGATCGACAGCGCACGCGCACCCGGCTCCAGCCCGGCCTTCATGTCGGCCAGGATCGCGTCGGGATCCTCGCGGCGGGGGTTGTCGCTCGTCAGGATCGCCATGTCGCCCCCGGTCGCCGCGATCCGCGCCATCACCGGGCGCTTCGCCGCGTCCCGGTTGCCCCCGCAGCCCACCACGATGTAGAATTTCTGCTCCGGGGTGCGGATTTCATTGACCGTATCGATCACATTCTGGAGCGCATCGGGCGTATGGGCATAATCCACGATGGCCGTCACGCCGTCCGCCGAGCGCACCACCTCGAACCGTCCGCTGACCGCCTTCAGGCCGCTCAATACCTTTAGCGCCTCGTCCCTGTCGGCGCCCAGTTCCACCGCCGCGGCGTAGATCCCGGCCAGGTTATAGGCGTTGAACCGCCCCAGGAAGCCCGTCCACACCTCGCGGCCGTCCAGTTGCAGCAACATGCCGTCCATGTGCGTTTCCATGATGCGGCACCGGTAATCGGCCATCGAGCGCAGGGCGAACGTTTTTACCCTCGCACGGCAGTTCTGCACCATGACCTGCGCATTGCGGTCGTCGGCGTTCACCACCGCGAACGCCTCTTTCGGCAGCGTGTCGAAGAACGCTTTCTTGGCCTTTATATACTCGGCGAACGTGCCGTGGTAGTCCAGGTGGTCGTGGGTGATATTGGTGAACAGCCCCCCGGCGAACCGCAGCCCGCCGATGCGGTGCTGCACCACGCTGTGCGACGAAACCTCCATGAAGCAGTAGTCGCATCCGCGCTCCGCCATCTGCGCCAGCATCCGGTTGAGGGTGATCGCGTCGGGGGTGGTGTGCGTGGCGGGAACTTCTTCGGTGTCGATGCGGTAGACCACCGTCGAGATCAGCCCCGCCCGGTAGCCCATCGCCCGGAACATGTCGTAAAGCAGTGTGGTCGTGGTGGTTTTGCCGTTTGTGCCGGTCACGCCCACCAGTTTGAGCTTGTCCGAGGGGTGGCCGTAGAAATTGGCAGCCATCGGACCTATGGCTGCGGAGGTGTCCTCCACGAGGATGTAGGCGACTCCTTCCGCCGGCGTTTCGGGCAGCTGCTCGCACACCACGGCCGCCGCACCGTTTTCGACCGCGGCGGAAATGTAGGCATGGCCGTCGGACTGCGCTCCCCGCACGGCGAAAAACACCGCCCCGGGCCGCACCTCGCGCGAGTCGAGCGTCAGCGTGGCCGCTTCTCCGGCCGACGGGCCCGTCACGGAAATCACCTTTATGTCTTCAATGAGTTGGCTTACTGTCATTTGTCGATCAGGATAAAATGTAATAATCCATCTTACAAATGTAGTGAGAATTTATGGTATGCCGTTGCCATTGCACTCTTTTAATTGACAGTTTATCGACAATTACGGGGCGGCCGGGATGGATGTACGGCAGGTCGCATACCGGCGGGGGGCTGACGGATTTGTCTTGGATGCCCGGGCCGGTCGGACGGCGCGGCATCGTTCATGACGACGCGGGATGCCCGGTTTGAATTTTTATTCTCTACGGGTTAAATTCCCTGTTGCTTGAAGCGCTTGATAAATTCACATTCCGCGGCAACGGGGGTCGAAACCGAAGATTTCGGGCCGCGGGAGCTGGCAACTGCACAAGGCAGTCGCAGCCTTTACAATACCCCACCGCTTCAGTTACCCATGCTGCACATGGGTTTCCTCCCCGCGGCCCGGCGTAACTCAGGTAAACCTGGTCCTGCCCTCGCCCGCAGCGTCGGTTGCTGCGGGGTGGTTTATTTATCAAATGATTGATGCGTTGACGCTATTCATATCCCGCGGCTGCGGGGGCGGCGCGGGATGTGGCAACTGCCGCAGGCAACTGTGTCCTTGCGATATCCCGCAGCTTACTGCTTTATTTCCCTCGTCCCGTTTGATCACAACAGCTCCCCGGGATGTCCGATCGCCCGCCGCGCACCGGCAGCGAGCAATTCGTCGCGGTCGCGGAAGCCCCAGCAGGCGCCCACGCCGTACATGCCTGCCGCTGCGGCAGTCCGCATATCCACATTGCTGTCCCCTACGAAGACCACTTCGCCGGGTGCGACGCCCATCTGCCCGGCCAGCCACAGCGCGCCCTGGGGGTCGGGCTTGGCCGGGAAGCGGCCGTCCCCGCCCAGCAGGCCCTCGAACGGCCAGGGCCAAAGCAGCGCGGAGACTATTTTCGCCACGAATTCCCCGGGTTTGTTCGACAGCACGGCCATCTTCAGCCCGGCGGCCGTGAGCGCGTCGAGCATTCCGGCGACGCCGTCGTAAAGGCGTGTGCGTTCGGTGCAGCATTGGCGGTAGCGGTCGGCCATCAGGCGGTGGCAGCGGGCGATCCGTTCTTCGGTGCGTTCTTCGGGGGGCATGCTGCGTTCGATGAGCCTGCGGATGCCGTTGCCCACAAAATGGCGGTAAGCCTGTTCGGGATGCTGCGGGTAGCCGCATTCGGCCAGGGCGTGGTTGGTGGCGCAGGCGATATCCGCCAGCGAGTCGATCAGGGTGCCGTCCAGGTCGAAGATGACGGCTTTGTACGGGGTTATATTCATCATTTTTTCCTGTCTGCGGGGAGGTAATAGCCGATTTCCCTCACACTGATGTAGTCGGGTGCGCGGTTCATGTCCGGCATTCCGCCGCCCCGTCGCACATATATGTAGCGTCGGGTCCAGTTGCCGTGCCTGTCGAAGCGGATATAGCGGTACGCGGCGGTCGTGGTGTGTCCCCTGGCGATGCGGTTGTCGAGGGTCGTGATGTGCGACATCCTTCCATGGTCGTCATAGGCCATCTCGGCGTTGCAGACAAGCCCCTCCTTGCCGGACAGCGAGATCGAGCGGATCTGCCCTTTGTCATAGACCACCTCCCGGGTCGTGCGTAGCAGCCCGAATACGGCCGACAGGTTGCCCGTTATTCTTTTCATCCCGCCGTCGGGGCGGGTTTCGTACCGGACCGCCATCCTCAGGGGCCACATCCCTCCGGGCCGTATGACCTCTTTGCGTTTGCCGTGCCGGTCGTATTTGCTTTTCGAGGTGAAGATCATGTTGCTGTCCCTGTCGTGCCGGCGCTCTTCGGCGATCCTTCCGTATTTGTCATAGGCATATTTGCAAACCACTCCTTCGTCGAAATTCACGGTTTCCACAATCCGTCCGTGCCGGTTGAAAAACAAGGTTTCGCGGTAATCTTTCAACCCGATTTGTCTTATGTGTGCGGCGGACACCTCTTTGCCTGGCATGAACGCGTCCCTGTGCGCAATGGCGGGATGGGGCGGCGTCGCGACGGCATGGTAGGTAACCGCCGTAACGGTGGAAACCCGGTCCTTAAGCCCGAGCCTTTTCGTGTCGGGCGGCTGCCGTTCGATGCGCTTGGCGCAGGCGGCCAGCAGGAGGCAGGCGGCGGCAAGCAGGATCTTAGTTTTCATACTTATACCCTACGCCTTTGACGGTGACGATATGGCTCTCGCCTATTTTTTCGCGCAGTTTGCGGATGTGCACGTCGATCGTGCGGTCGCCCACCACCACCCCGTCGCCCCATACCGTCCCGAAGATCTCCTCGCGGGTGAACACCCGGCCCGGCTTGGCGAGCAGCATCTCCAGCAGCAGGAACTCCTTGCGGGGCAACGGGATGGACTGCCCGTTGCTGACGGCGACGAAGCGCTGGCGGTCGACCGAAAGGCCGGGCGCGGCGGGGACGGGGTCGAGGCGCTTGAGCATCGCCTTCAGGCGGCTCATCAGCACGTCGATGCGTACAGGTTTGGGGATATAGTCGTCCGCCCCGGCGTCGAATCCTTCGATCTGCGAGGCGTCCTCGCCGCGGGCCGTCAGGAAGGCGATCATGACGTTTTGCAGGCCGGGCGTTTGGCGTATCGCGCGGCAGGCCCGGAAGCCGTCCATGCCGGGCATCATCACGTCCAGCAGGATCAGGTGCGGCGCGAAAGCGGCGGCCCGGGCGACGGCCTGCGTGCCGTCCGGGGCCGTCTCGACCTCGTAGCCCGCCTTGCGCAGGTTGTAACCGATGAATTCGAGTATGTCCGGCTCGTCATCCACGAGCAGTATCCGGTAGTTCATTGGAAATGCGTTTTGCCCCCGCAAGATAATTAAAAATGACGGGATCGCAAGGCGCGGCATTTCCCTGCGGCCGCAAATTTTTACCTCCGAAAGGGGGAGTAGTGGTGCCGGATTAGGAAAAAATACGTACATTTGTAACTTATAGGGAAGTATTGACGCATCCCCGATTTTAAACTACCGTACCGATGGCCACTGAGAATTTACCCCTGCCTGAAGCTGTGCAGCCCGAGGAGGTCGCACAGGATGTCGTTGCCGAAACCCCGCAGACCGCGCCGGAGGAAGCGCCTGCCGGGGAACCTGCCGCCGAAGCCGCGGCCCCGGCCCCGAAAGCCGCACCCCGCAAGCGTGTGGTGAAGAGCGTGCCCGCGGCCGAAGAACCCCATGCGGCCGAAGAACCCCATGCCGACGAAGAGTCCGCGCCGCCGGCCGAGATCGTCGATTTCTCGGACGAGGAGGCTGCACTGGCGGGCGATGCGCCCGAGTTCGACCTGGGCGAAGAGAGCGAGCACGAGCAGGAGCACGGCAAAACGGAAGAAGGGCAGCGGGAGCAGGACCTGGGAGGCATGGACAAGCAGGCGTTGGTCGATTTGATGGCGTCGCTGCTCGAAAGCCGTCCGGTGCAGACGTTGCGCCGCGACGTGGAGGCGATCAAGATCGCTTTCTACAAACTCCACCGCGCCGAGGTGGACGCCCTGCGCAAGGCCTTTATCGAGGCCGGAGGCATGGCCGAAGAGTTCGCGCCGGCTGCGGACCGCGCCGAGCAGCGCCTCAAGGAGCTGTTTTCGGATTACCGGCGTGCGCGCGACGAGTTCATGGCCCACCTCGAACAAAAGAAAGAGGACAACCTGAAGGTCAAGCTGCACATCATCGAGGACCTCAGGGAGCTGATCAACAGCAGCGAAACGATCAACCACACGTTCAACGCCTTCCGCGACCTGCAGCAGCGCTGGCGCGATACGGGCCCCGTGCCCCAGGCCAACCACCGCGACCTGTGGGAAACCTATAACCACCACGTCGAAAATTTCTACAACTTTATAAAGATCAACAAGGAACTGCGCGACCTGGACCTGAAG
>JAVBNK010000091.1:0-6683 GCA_031551595.1 Rikenellaceae bacterium
GTTCAGGGTCAGGTAGTCGGATCCGGCAGAAACCATGGTATTGTGATATCCCCCGATCAGGTCGTTGAGGTTGTACACATTGAGCGCGAAAATATGTTCGCTGGCGAACGTGCGGTCCTGGCCTGCGCTCGTTTCATTGCCGATATTACCCAGGCTGGAGGTATTTACCCACGGGAAGCGGGTCGCCTGCGCGGCGATTACATCCCGGGCCATTTCCAGCGCCTTCACCTTGTCCCCTTTCCACAGGTAGGCACGGGCCAGGGTGGCCTTCGCCGCATAGTAGTTGAAACGCAAGCGGCGGTTATGCCATGGGGAGATGTTGTGCGTGGTACGCGCGTAAGTATCTCCGTCGGGCGCCGACGCCAGGATCGCCGGAGGAGCGGTCCCCAGGTAGATCGGGTCTTTTTCGAGCAGCTGCAGGGCGGTTTCGAGCTCCGATATGACCTTGCCGATGACCTGTTCCCCGGTCAGTACGGGAGAAACCAGCGAAGTGAGCCTGTTCACGTAAGGCATGACCCGCTCGGTTCCAGACCTTGCGTAGATGTCGCCGTACAGGCGGAGGATCTCGAAATGGAGGAACGCGCGAAGGCCGATCGCCTCGCCTTTGAGCACGGCGTAATTGTCCCCGGAAAAAACGTCCTTCTTTTCATCGATCTTGCCGAGGATCGAATTGACGCCCGCGATGACGTTATAAAGCTCCGTCCAATAAGTTTCGACGTAGCCGGCCAGCTCGTCGTCATAATACGCGCCGTCGGTTTTGCAATAAGCGTATTGCCTTGCCGCGTTGAAGGGAGCGCTCCAGCTCGTATTGTAACATCCGGCGAACACGTCCAGCAGGCCCCAGGTCAAATGGCGGCCGTAGAGGGCGGGATTGCCCATGTCCGAGTAAACGCCTCTCAGGGCCGTGCCGAAGCCTTTCTCGGAGGAAAAGAGTTCGTCCCGGTCCGTCTGCGTCGAAGGTTGCACGTCGAGCCAGTCCTGGCATGACGCCAGGGCCAGCGTTGCGGTTAAGCAGATGATCGATATATGGGTTTTCATCATGGTATCTTTTGGGGTGGGTTAAAATGTGGCCTGGACGGAGCACGAGAACGTGCGTGCGAAAGGATAGCTGGTGCCGCGTTCGATCTCGACCGCCGAGAACCGGACCAGTTCGTTCGTATAGAAGGACAGCCTCAGCCGTTCCAGGCCGACCTTCGAGAGGGCTTTGAGGTTCTGGAAGTCATAGCCGACGTTCATCGACGAGAGGACGATCTCGTTGTCCTCCATCACAAAACGGGAGGTCGGCCTGGTCACGTTTTTGGACAGTCCCTGAATGCTCATGTCGAGCTTCTTGTAGGGCGCCACCTGGCCGACCCGGGTCCATGTCTGGAAGATCCTGCGGTCGAGGTTGACCAGGGCGCTCGTATATTCGATCTTATCGACCAGCGTGGTGTTGTATTTATCGCCCCCGTATTTATAACTGCATGCGATGGAGATCGTGAAGCCTTTGAAGCCTGCGCTCAGGTTGATATTGCCGCGGAGTTTCGGGGAGGTGTCGCCGATCACCGTCTGGTGCAGCGGCGACCATGCGGTGACGATGTTGCCCTCCAGGTCGTAGAACAATTCCTCTCCCGTCATCGGGTTGATCCCGGCCGAGCGTACGCCCCAGATGGCGTTCATCGACTGGCCTTCGTAATAGAGCGTCGAAGGGCGCGCATATTGCAGGCGAAGGGCGTCCAATTCATAGGTCATCTCCGTGATCGGTTTATTCTTCGCATCGTTCTGCTCGTTGTTGCGGTGGGTGAACGTGCTGGAGATCTCTTTGATCGTGTTTTTATTGTGCATCGCGGAGAGCGTCAGCGTCAGCCAGCCGCGCTGCCGGGCGTTGCGCCAGGGGGTGAGGGCGACCGACACGTCGTAACCCCGGTTCTCGACCTTCCCGAGGTTTTCCTTGTAGGTGGAGAAACCTACCGAGGGAGGAAGCGCCACGTCCATCAGCAGGTCGTCGGTCACGCCGATAAAATAGTCGAACTTGACCGCGACGCTGTTTTTCCACAGGACGATGTCGGCCCCCGCATTATAGTCCAGCACACGCTGCCACAGCAGGTTTTTATTCGGCAGTCCCATCAGGATGCCCCCGTATTCGCCGTCGTAGATATAATCCGTGTACCTGTAGGTGGCCTTGGCCTGGTAGGGATCGAAATTCTGCGATCCGGTGTATCCCACCGATCCGCGGACCTTGAAGCGGTCGAGCCACTGCGCATCGCGCAAGAAAGCCTCCTTGTGGATGTTCCATCCCAGGCCCAATGACCAGAACAGGCCCCACCTGCCGTTTCCCCCGAACATGGACGATCCGCTGGTGCGTGCCGTTACGTCGAACAGGTAGCGGTCGTCGAAAGAGTAGTTCAGCGCGCCGATCACACCCGCTTCCCGCTGGTTGTTGCTCGACCCTGCGGGGTGGCTGCCTGCCATATACTGCGTGCCGAAAGCGATGTCGGCCATGTCGTCGTTACCGAATCCTTCGGCGATATAGGTATGGCTTGCGCTTCGGATCGAAGAGATGTTCCATGTGGCGTTGGTAAAAAACATGTGCCTGCCGAACGTCCTGTTGAAACTGATCCCCAGGTCGGCCTGGTACAGCGTGGATTCGCTCTCCGCTTTCGTATAGCGTCCCTTCCGGTTGGTTTCGCCGGCAGGGTAGGATGCGAACATCGTATGGTTCGCCGGCAGGAATACGTCCGATCCGCCGTTGCGGGTCGAGAAGCTGAAACGGCCCGTAACCCTCAGGTGGGAGAGTACCTGCCATTCCGCCTGGAAATTATTGCGCACTTCGGTGTAGTCGCTCGTGTTCTTCGTATTCAATGACGCGTTGTAGAGGGGGTTGTAGTACTTTTCCGTCCCGTTCTTAATGGTCCAGTAGGGGATCAGCCCGCCTGCCTGGTCATGGATCCTCCAATAGGGGTTGAGCTTCGTGTAGTCGCTGAAACTGCCGTACGGGGAGTTGTCGGCATTGTTCATCGTCAGTTCCAGCGTATTGCGGAATAAAAAGTTTTTGTAGTTGTAGGCAAAGGTCATGTTGCCCGAGAAAGTACTCCGGTCCGAGCCCTTCATAACGCCTGCCACGTCATTGTAGCCCAGGCCGATGCCGTAGAGTATCCTCTCGTCGCCGCCGTCCAGGGAGAGCGAGTGTTTATGCCCGGTCCCGACGTGCAGTGGCTGGCTGAGCCAGTAGGTGTCCACTCCGCCCGCCACCTCGCGCCAGATCGCCTCGCGGTACCCGTCCATCATATGCTGTCCGCCGTACGACGATTCCACCCCGCCGGTGCCCATATAGAAACCCGACGATACCTCGAATTCGTATTTCTCACGGGCATTCATCAGGTTATAACTCGTCAGGTCGGGCGCTTCGATGTCGAGCGAGCCGGAATACGAAACCCGTATCTTGCCTGTTTTGGGCCTTATGGTCTGGATGACCACCACGCCGTTACCGGCTTTCGAGCCGTAGATCGCCTTTGCGGAAGCGTCCTTGAGGATCGTCACCGTTGCGACGCGGTTCATATCCAGGTCATACACCTTCTCTATCTCCACCTCGAAGCCGTCCAGGATGAACAACGGCTGGTTCGGGTTGCCCTGGTAATCGCCCCGGAGATTGGGGAATGAACTTTGCCCGCGCATCTGTATGGTGGGCATGGCGTTCGGGTCGGACCCGAATTCGAGGCTCTCCATGATCATGAACGACGGGTCGAGGTTGGCAAGGCTGCGCAGTACATTCTGGTTGCCCACCTCGCGGAGCCGGTCGCCCGAAACCTGCACGGATGAACCGGTTTCACTCTCCAGGCGGCGGGTGAACATGCCGGTCACAACGACCTGGTCGACATCCGTCACCATGTCCTCAAGGGTCACGTCGACCTCTTTCTGCCCGGTATAGGTGACCTCCAGGGGTTTCTTGCCGACGAAAGAGAACACGAGCACTTCGCCGTTGCGTGCCGGGACGGTGAATTTGCCGTCCGTACCCGTTGCCATACCGCGGGCCTGGGCGTTTTTGACAAACACGGTCACGCCGGGCAACGGTTTGCCGTCCTTGTCGCGCACCGTGCCCGTCACCCGGACCGGGACGGCCTGGGGCTGCTGTGCGGCCGGTTCGGCCGGACTGATCACGACCACATTGTCCCTGATCGCATAGGCCAGCCCGTGCTGGGGCAATATCTCGTCCAATACTTCGGTAAGCGTGGCTTCTTTGCGCGTCAGCGTCACCGTGGCGCTGGCGGGGACCACGTCCTTATAGAAAAGGAATTGGTATCCCGACTTTGCTTTCAGGTCGCCCAGCACCGAAACCAAAGACGTTTTCTGGTAGGAAACATCCAGTTTTTTCTGTTGCGAGAACGTCGGCGAAGCCGTGACGCTTCCCGCGGTGCACAACAGGATGATCAGTTTCAATCTCATAACAGAGAGGATTTTCCTCCATTTTCCGGGCGGAAAATGGCCGTGGTTGAAATTTTTCATATATTTGTGGTTAGCAGTTGTCCGCCTGCAATATGCAGACGGGTGATGATCGGCATGGAAGATGGGAAGATCTTCCATGCTTTTCTTATTTCTTCATCCTGATCCTGATTTGGTTACCCTTGCGTTCGAATTCGGCCAGCCCTGACGATCCGATCAGCTCCAGCACCGGGGCAAGGTCGTCGTACACGGGTACGCCGCCCATCATTTCCAGGGTCCTCGCCCGGGGGTCGTCGAATACATATTCGAAATCATACCACCGCGACAGTTTACGGAATACCGTTTCCAGCGTATTGTTGTCGAAAACGAACAGCCCGTCGCGCCATCCCGTGACCTCGGACGCATCGACGTTGGTGACCCGGTATTCGCCCGATCCGGACGACAGACGGGCCTGCTGTCCCGGTTTGAGAGCGATCTCCGTGGCGACGTTCTGCGAGCGGAGCATGACGCTTCCGGTGACCAGCGTCGTATAAACGTCGGTTTCGGCCGGATAAGCGTAGATATTGAACTCGGTGCCCAGCACCCGCAGCGATTGCTGCGGCGTTTCGACGATAAAAGGTTTGGCGGCGTCTTTGGCGACGGCGAAATAGGCCTCGCCTTCGAGGTAGACGCGTCTTTCCCGGCCGGGGAACGCGATCGGGAAACGCAGGTGCGAATCGGCGTTCAGCCACACCCGCGTGCCGTCCTCGAGCACCATACCGAACCGTGCGCCGCGGGGTACTTTCAACACCCCCCATTTCGTTTCGGCCGTGGCGGACGCATGGCCGCCGTGTTTCTGGTGGACCAGGCTGTCGCCTTTGCGCACCAGGGCAATGTCGTCCTGCTGGGCGACCAGGCTGTTTTCGGTCGAGCGGTCGAGTACGATCTGCGAGCCGTCGGGCAGGGTGAGGGTGACGTCGTTGACGAGTTTGGCGATCACTTCATTCCCGGCGGGGGCATTGCTTTTCCGGTCGAGCAGGAAGAATCCGGCGCCGACGGCGACCAGTACCGCCGCGGCATATCCCGCCCGGCGCAGGCGCTGTCTGCGGACGGGTTCCCGCAGCAGCCGCTTCACTTTGCCGGAGGCCATGGCCTTTTGCGATAGGTTGATGTCGTGGAGCAGCGCAAGGCAGCGGCGAAATTGCCGCTGGTTCTCCGCATCGGCTTTTACCCACGCTTCGAGCCGTTGTTTTTCCGCATCGCAGCAGTTGCCGGTGTGATAGGCGATAATAAGGGACAGGATGTCGTCGTGCAGTCGTTTCATAGGGATGGTCGGTAGTTCGTTCCTCCTATAAACAGATTTTTCGCAAACCGGGTGAATCCTTTTTTATATATCCTGTCGTAACGGGTGTAATTTTTTTAAAATTTGTACTTTAAGAATAGGTTCTTAAATTTGCAGGGGTGAAATATTTTTCAGACAGTGAATCCTGCTTCCGACAAAAACTCGCTGCTTAAAGAGGCGTTCGACCGTTTCCATGACGGGATGGTGTTCTATGCCTTCCAGTATTTGGACAACGGGAAAGACTCCGAGGACATCGTGCAGGAATTGTATGTGAAGCTTTGGGAAACGGAACTCCTCTTCTTCGAGAACGAAAAAGCGCTTAAGACCTACCTTTACCGGATGGTGCGCAACGCCTGCATCAATAAACTGGGACGCAAGGACGCCCTTAAATACGCCATAGACATCATCAACGAGGAGGTACGAGAGGAACGCTACCTGACGTTCGACGAAGCGGTCATCGCAGAGATCGTTTCGGAGATCGGCCGCCTGCCCCTCCGGACCCGGCGGGTTTTTACCGCGGTCTTCCTCGAAGGCAAAAAATACCGGGAGGCGGCCGACGAGCTGGGCATCTCCGTCAATACGGTCAAAACGTTGCTGAAAAACGGGGTGAAGCAACTCCGGAAACGTTTTGCCGGGCGGGAAAGCCTGTTGCTGTCCCATCTCATTTTCGTATTCTGACCCGGGGCAGGCGGCGATCGGCGTTGCTTCCCGGGGTTTTCGTGCCAGATGCGGGCGGGAAATCAAAACGGACTCCGGATAAAGGCTATCCGTCGGAAATATCGACCTCGAACCTTATATGGCGGCGCCAAAAAAGCCGGGACGGTCCGCAGACCGTCCCGGCAAATGAATGACCGGTTGATTGAACCGGGATAAATGCCCGGGCCTCTGGCGGGTTATTTCCTTTTTGCGGGGGGGTTGAGGGTGGGTTCCTTGTCGGGCTTTG
>JAVBNK010000038.1:0-4567 GCA_031551595.1 Rikenellaceae bacterium
TGATCCGGGTAAAATAATTTCCTCCCCGGATCGGAGCATATGGCATAAAATGGCCGAATCGTTATGTTTTCTCCAAAGTTTTCGTTTATTTGCAAAAATTTTCGATTAAAGAACCCCGCAGCAAGCTACGGGGTATTGTAACGGCTGCGATTGCCTGGGGCAATCGCCATCTCCCGCGGCCCGAGATCTTCGATTTCGCCCCCCCAGCCGCGGGAGATCGGGAGAGGATCGCCGCAACCGACGCTGCGAGCGAGAGCAGAGGGCGCTTGCGAACTATGCCGAGCCGCGAGGAGGAAACCTATGCCACGCATGGGTAACCAAACCGACGCTGCGAGCGAGAGCAGAGGTCACTTGCGAACTATGTCGAGCCGAGAGGAGGAAACCCATGCATAGCATGGGTAACCAAACCGGCGGGGAATCGAACCCATAGAGATTGAATATTTACCATGGGCAAACGGCAATTATGCCGCTTAACAAAGATTAGCTCCTTCTCACCCCGGCAATTCAAACGATTCCGATTGCGCCCGACCTGGCGTCGGCTGCCAAATTCCCTCCTGCAGCCGGGAGAGGGTCGGGTGCGGTGATCGAACCCGGGTGAAACAATAAATCCCGCACTTTCCAGGTGCGGGATTTTCTGTTTTAAGGGATATGCATGAATTTGTGGGCCTGGATGGAGATGTTCCAGAGGGGATGGGCTTTCGCATACTCCACGATGAGGGGAATTACGGTTTCATAGCGGCTCCCTTCGGGTTGCTGGTCTAAAAGGCAGGGCCCGGGCACCTGCGCCGCACACTCTTCGGCCCACCGCAGGTCGTCCGGCCCCTCGACGATCACTTTTAACTCGTCGGCGGCGGCCAGAACTTCGGCCAAAGGCGGTTGCTGTTTCTTGGGCGAGAGGCACACCCAGTCGAAAGTGCCGGTGAGGGGCTGCGTGCCGGAAGTTTCGAGGAATATCTCCATGCCGCGGCCGTGCAACGCCGCGGTGAGGTGGCCCAGGGGGTAGGAAAGGGGTTCGCCGCCCGTGATGACCACCGCCCGGGCGGGATAGGAGGCTGCGCGTGCGACGATCTCTCCGACGGCTACGGGCGGATAGAGGCGGGCATTCCAGGTGGATTTGGCATCGCACCAGCGGCACCCCACGTCGCATCCCCCGAGGCGGATGAAATAGGCGGGTTTCCCGGCATGGAACCCTTCGCCCTGGATCGTGTAGAAATCCTCCACGAGCGGCAGCAGCCGTCCGTCCTGCAACAGTCCGTTACTCATTGACGATGGTATAGATGTCGCGCAGATTGCGCCCCAGTTGATTGTAATCCAGCCCGAAACCGACGATGAAGTCGTTGGGGATCGCCAGGGCGGGATAGTCGACCGTGACGGAGGCCTTGCAGGCGTCGGGTTTATACAGCAGGGTGGCCACACGCACGCTGGCGGGTTCATGGCCCACGAGCGAACGCAGGATATGGCTGACGCTTTCGCCCGTGTCGACGATGTCCTCCACCACGATCACGTCGCGGCCGCGGGTGTTGTCCGTCAGGCCGATCAGTTCCGATACGGCGCCCGTCGAGCGCGTGCCGCGGTAGGACGCCAGCTTGACGAACGAGATCTCGCACGGGAATTCGATGCGCTGCATCAGCTCGCCCATGAACATGAACGCCCCGTTGAGCACCCCCAGGAACAGCGGCACCTGCTTGCCGGCATAATCGCGGTTGATGCGCCCGGCCAGTTCGTCGATGGCGGCCATGATGCGCCCGTTGGGGATCGAAATCTCGAAAGTCTTATCGTGCAATGTCACCCGTTTCATAAAATTCCGTATTTTTGTACAAATAAAATATGATATTCCTCCTGTGCCGGGCCGCATGTTGTCCGGGTAAGAAAATATCTCCCGGTGCCGGGAGGCACCGAAGGTACGGCTTTTAATCTAAAACGAAAAATAATGACCCCGAAAGTTTCGATCATCATGGGCAGCACCTCCGATCTGAAGATCATGGAGCAGGCCGCCGATTTCCTGGACCAGATGCAGATACCTTATGAAATACACGCCCTGTCGGCCCACCGTACGCCGGAGCTGGTGGCCGGGTTCGCCGAGGGAGCGCACAAGCGCGGCGTGGAGGTGATCATCGCAGGCGCGGGCGGCGCGGCCCACCTGCCGGGTGTGGTTGCGGCTTCGACCCCCCTGCCCGTGATCGGCGTGCCCATCAAATCGTCCAACTCGATCGACGGCTGGGACAGCATCCTCTCCATCCTGCAGATGCCCGCAGGCATCCCGGTGGCCACGGTGGCGTTGGACGGCGCACGCAACGCCGCCATCCTCGCCGCCCAGATCCTCTCGGTCGGTTCACCCGAATTGCGCGGACACATGATCGCCTTCAAAGCCGACCTGGCCTCGAAGATCGAGAAAGCCAACGCCGAACTGGCCGCGGTGAAACGCCCGTTCAAAACGAATTAATGCGGACGGGCGGCCATATCGCGGTGCTGCTGCTCGTGCTGTCGGGTACGGTACGGGCGCAGGATACGTTCTACCGCCGTTTGGCCGACTCGACCGTCACGCTTACAGCCCAGAGGGTAATGTACGACCCGGCATACCGTACGATCCGGTATCCGGGCGGCGACGTGCCGGCCGGCCGCGGGGTATGCACCGACGTGGTGGTCCGCGCCTACCGCAAGCTGGGCATCGACCTGCAAAAGGAGGTGCACGAGGATATGCGCGCCCACTTCAGCCTCTATCCGAAAACGTGGGGGCTGAAAACCACCGACCGCAACATCGACCATCGCCGCGTGCCCAACCTGATGGTGTTTTTCGCGCGCAAGGGTCAGGCGTTGCCGCCTTCGCGCGATGCAGAGGATTACGCGCCGGGCGATATCGTCTGCTGGAACCTCGGGGGCGCGGTCACCCACATCGGCATCGTTGTTGCACAGCGCTCTGCGGACGGGCTCCGCCCGATGGTGGTCCACAACATCGGCCGCGGCCAGGTTATGGAGGATTGCCTGTTCGATTATCGGATCATCGGGCATTACCGATACAGGAAGTAATCCCGCCCGCAGTTTGCTATCCTTCGGAAGTCTGCGGCCGCGGGGGCGAAACCAAAAATTTCGGGCCGCGGATTTCGGCATTTCGCCGTTGCGAAATGCAAAACAATAACACCGGATGACGGAAAACGTACTATATGCGCTGCTGTTGACGCTGTTTGCGGGCCTCGCGACCGGCATCGGCAGTTGCATCGCACTGTTCGCCAAGCATACCGACCGTAAATTCCTGTCGTTTTCGCTGGGTTTTTCGGCCGGGGTGATGGTCTATATTTCGTTCGTGGAACTGTTGCAGCACGCACGCACGGATATCGGCGGACTCATGGGTGCACAGTCGGGCGACCTGATCGCCGCGGGGTGCTTTTTCGGGGGCATCCTGCTGGCGGCAGGCATCGACAAACTCGTCCCGGAGGCCGACAACCCCCACGAGCCCAAGAGCGTCGAGGACATGGGCCACCGGCGAAAAGGTGCGAAGAACCTGCACCGCACGGGCATCGTGACGGCATTGGCCATTGCGATCCACAACTTCCCGGAGGGCGTGGCGACGTTCATGTCCGGGGTGGCCGCGCCCCACCTGGGAATGGCGATCGCCGTGGCCATCGCCATCCACAACATTCCGGAGGGCATCGCCGTGTCGGTGCCGGTCTACTACGCCACCGGCAGCCGGCGCAAAGCGTTCTGGTACTCGTTCCTCTCGGGGCTGTCGGAGCCAGTGGGCGCGCTGGCGGCGTTTTTCGTGTTGATGCCGTTCATGTCGGTGATGCTGATGAGCTGCGTGTTCGCCGCCGTGGCCGGGATCATGGTCTATATTTCGTTCGACGAACTGCTGCCCGCCGCCCACGAGTACGGCGAGCACCACGTCGCTATCTACGGCCTGGTCGCAGGCATGGCCGTGATGGCCGTAAGCCTTATATTGTTGCTATGACAGAACGCAGGAAACCAACCCCTCAGGTAAAAATGATGATCGCGCTGATCGCGGTCATGCTGATCGGCATCGCGTTGCGCTGGGGCCATATCCGCCGGGAAGTCGGCACGATGATCGACAAAATGTTCCCGGCCCGGACGGAAAAGGTGCAGTAATCCGCGTCCGGACATTCCGAAGGCCGGAGGCGTTAAGAAACGGCGCACGTCCAACGTTCCCGGGAGCGAGGGCCGGGCCGAACTTGTTCGGACTCTGCCGAGCGACGACGGAACCCCATGAGCGAAGCGAATAACTTCGACCTTCAGACGGCCGCAGGACGGCTAAAAGGGAGGCGCTCGCCGGTTTAGCCGCAGGACAAGGAATGTCAGCGAATTCGACGGGCCTTAGCGTTGCCGGCTTTGCCTTCCTCTTTTGCACCTTGGCCATTCAGGCAAGCTCGATGGCCCTCGGCCTGGCATCGGTTGCCTGCTTTTCGTGTAATAACTTAGAGTTTGTCTAAATTTTATTCATCTAAAAGATTATGAGTCAATTTTTTGATGATTTTCATCGCCCGCCGAGGGAGGCGTGGCGGTGTCCCACGGCGAGTGAGGCGGGTGAGGAAAGCGCAAAAAAGGGCCATAAGAT
>JAVBNK010000094.1:0-2919 GCA_031551595.1 Rikenellaceae bacterium
CGTGCTGCTCGGCGCCAGGGACCCCGAAGCCGTGCGGATCATCATGGAGGGCGCACACCGGCTCAAACTCGAAATCTACGGCGAACGCATCGTGCTTTTCGCACCGTTATATATAGGCAACAAATGCACCAACAACTGCACCTACTGCGGTTTCCGCGCCGGCAACCGCGACGCTGTACGCCGCACCCTGTCCGGCGACGAACTGCAGGACGAGGTGCGCGCGCTGGAGCATACGGGCCAGAAACGCCTGATCCTCGTCTACGGCGAGCACCCCATCTATGACGCGAAATACATCGCCCAAACCGTACGTACGGTCTACGGCACGCGCGAGGGCGCAGACCGCATCAACCGGGTCAACATCAACGCCGCGCCGTTCGACGTAGAGGGCTTCCGCACCATCCATGAGGCGGGCATAGGCACATACCAGATCTTCCAGGAAACCTACGATCCGGAAGTATATAAATGTTTCCACCTCTCGGGCCGCAAGGCCGACTACGAGTGGCGGCTCACGGCGATGGACCGTGCGATGGAGGCCGGGATCGACGACGTGGGGCTAGGCGTGCTGCTGGGGCTGGGCGACTGGCGCTTCGAGGTGATGGGCCTGGTGCGCCACACGATCCACCTCGAAGAGTGCTGCGGCGTGGGCCCGCACACCATCTCTTTCCCGCGCATCCAGCGCGCCTCGGGGGTCGACCAGGGATTGATCTCACCCGTTTCGGACGACGATTTCATGCGTGCTGTGGCGGTGCTGCGCCTTGCCGTGCCCTACACGGGGCTGATCCTCACCGCCCGTGAAACACCCGAATTGCGCGACAAGCTGATCGACTACGGCATCTCCCAGATCGATGCGGGCACACAGCTCCAGATCGGCGGCTACTCGGAAAACGCCGAAGAGCAGGCCCTCGAACGCGAACAGTTCGAACAGGGCGACCGCCGTTCGCTGGCCCAGGCGGCCGAAGAGTTGGTCGACGCGGGCATGATCCCGTCGTTCTGCACGGCCTGCTACCGCGTGGGGCGCACCGGCGAGCATTTCATGTCGTTCTCCACCAAGGGTTTCATCAAACGTTTCTGTACCCCCAACGCGCTGCTCTCCTTCGCCGAATACCTCGAAGACTATGCCGCCGCAACTCCCCTTTACGAGAAAGGCTGGGCGCTGATCGGCCGTAAAGTGTCGGAAATGACCGTCGAAGAGGCTGCCGCACTGAACCGCGACCTGGACCGCGTTCGCCGCGGCGAACGTGAAATTTTTTCGTAACCCTCCACCTTATGAAACGAATCGTTTATATCCTTTTTGCGGCCGCACTATTGCTGGCCGCCGACGCAGGCGCGGCCAAACGCGCCAAAAGCACCATGGTACGGATGAAAACCTCGATGGGCGAGATCAAGGTCATGCTCTATGACGACACCCCGCTCCACCGCGACAACTTCATCGCCAATGTCAGGGCGGGACGTTACGACGGCGTGCTGTTCCACCGCGTGATCAGGGATTTCATGGTCCAGAGCGGCGACTTCAACTCCGTAGGCGCAGCCCCGGGCATCATGCTCGGCGAGGATTCGGTGAAGTACACCATCCCGGCCGAATTCCGCTTCCCGGAGCGCTTCCACCGTCCCGGGGCGTTGGCCGCGGCACGCGACAACAATCCGGAAAAAGCCTCCTCTCCCGCACAATTCTATATCGTCACGGGGAAAAAATTCACCGCCGGGGAACTCGACCGCATGGAGCAATCCGGGCGTACCGTGAAACTGCCCGGAGAGGTGCGCAAGGTCTACATGACCCAGGGCGGCACCCCCCATCTCGACGACCGGTACACCGTTTTCGGGCAGGTCGTCTGCGGCATGGAAGTCGTCGACCGTATCCAGCGCGTGTCCACCGACCGCAACGACCGCCCCGGGAAGGATGTCAGAATCCTCAAAGCCCGCATCACCCGCTGCGGTTGCTGCCCGAAATAATCGCCGTTTTGTAAAAAGGGTATAATGGACAAAAATGGTTCCTGGCATAAGTTTTAATTAACTTGTTTTTAGTTAATTAATTCATTTTTCAAGCAACCGGATGAAGATATTTTCATCCGGTTGTTTTTTTTATCAGAGAAAAATAGCACCTGCCCAATGAGTAGTGCGCCCGAAATCGCCGTGAACGTTTCAGGAGTGCCTGGTGACTTTATGCGTACCTTTTTTTCGAGAAATGATCAGAGCAAATACCAAACTATTTTGACCACATTACCGTGAAAAGTACCGGAGTTTTCCCGCGACCGGGGACGAGGCGGCAAAAGAAGGAAGCCGACCCGAAGCAAGCCCCTGGAAAATTTGGTAATGATGCCAAAAATTATAAAGGAGGGTATTCCGGCGCAGAGCCATCATTTCCGCATCGACCGGGTGGCGAGGCTCATGAAGAGCAGCGCGGCGGCGGTTGCGGCAAGAATGGGCTGCACCGAGAAAGAGAAGTCCACGGCCCACCCCTTCAGCACGTCCAACAGCAGGAAACACGCACAAACCGCCGCAGCGGCCGGGAGCTGCATCGCCACAAGCCGGACCGGGTCCACGCGCACGTTCCAGGGCTGCCAGTTGAGCAGCGCCGGGGCCATCGCACGGGTGGTCTGGCACCAGTGCGTGAACACCTCGCCGTATCTGGCCTGCAACGAATGTTCGTGGGCCAGCAGGATGCACATCGCCGACAACCCGCACACGGCACAGGCGGCCAGCATATACCAGAAGATGCCTGTATAAAGCACCACCGAAGCGATAAGCAACAGGTTCGAAGTATAAAGCGGGTAACGAACCACCGAGAACACACCTCCCGCGGCGATCGCGTCGGGCAACGTCACCGGCCCCCCTTTCGGGCCCGCGGCCGAGGGCACCGAAGCCCATGCACGCCTCAGCAGCCCTAACGCAGCGACTGCAATACACAGCAACGTGAGCCAG
>JAVBNK010000184.1:0-2593 GCA_031551595.1 Rikenellaceae bacterium
GTAGATGTTGGCCCAGATGCGTCCGTCAATCCACTCCAGCTCATTCAGGTAGGGCAGCGTGGTGCGGTCGGTGCAGGCCTGGATGCGGCGCACCTCGCGGAACGTGGCCGGGTCGATCACCCGGATCACGTTCGACCCGTCACTCATATAGAGCACTTTGCCGTCGGTCGTCAAGCCCCAGCCCTCGCCCTGGTAGGAGAATTGCCCGGTCTGGCGGAACGTTTCGCGGTCGTAGACCAGCGCCGTGCCGTTCTGCCACGTGAGCTGGTAGAGTTTGTCGCCCAGCAGGGCCAGCCCTTCGCCGAAATATTGGTCCGCAAGGCCGACGTGCTGCGCCACGCGCCCCGTTTTCAGTTCCACGCGCCGCAACGAAGAGTGTCCCTCCAGCCCGGTGCCCTCGTAGAGGTAGCCGTCATGCCACAGCAATCCCTGGGTATAGGCCTCCGCGTCGTGCGGATAGGTATTTTTTACTTTGTAGCCGTATTGCTTCGGGGCCCGGGCGGCATAGACGTTGATGAACGAGCGGCGCACCGACGAGTCGCCCCTGCTGTAGGCCACAGCCTGCCACTCCATATGGCCGAGCGGAACGTCGGCGGGCAGCAGGTGGGGCATCCGCCCGTCGCGCATCACGATACGGCGGCCCGCGACATGGAACACCACGCTGTCGGGCCGGACGCCCGAAGCCATACGCGCCTCGAAAGGCACCCGGTCGCCGGGCCGGAATTCGCTGCCCTGCGAGGGCGACAGCGAAGCGATCAACTGTTTCTTTCCTTTATTGCCGCCCGAGGTCGAATTACACGAAACCGCGGCCAGCAACACGGCGAAAGTCAAAAACGAACAGATGCGTATTCCCATTTGGCAAAAGTAGATAGTAAACGTACAAAGGTAGTAAATAATTAGAAACCGTCTAAAATTTATGGCCGAAGTTCGACAGTTTCTTAGTATCTTTGCCGTCTAACAGAGTATAAGAATGCTTACCCTCAAACAAATCCGTGAGAATAAGGCCTATGCGGCCGAGCGCCTTGCGGTCAAAGGGGTCGATGCGATGCCCGTCATAGAGCGTATCGAGGCCGCCGACGACCGCCGCAAAGAGCTCCAGGCACAACTCGACGGCAACCTCGCCGAACAGAATACGATCGCCAAACAGGTCGGCCAACTCTTCGCACAAGGCCGGCGCGACCAGGCCGAAGAGGCCAAGCAACGCGCGGCAGCGCTTAAAGAAGCCTCCAAAACGCTGGAAACCGCCCTCCGCCAGGCCGAAGAGGACCTCAACGCACTGATCGTCACGCTTCCCAACTTCCCGTCGCCGCTGGTGCCCGCGGGACGTACGGCCGAAGATAACGTGGTGGTGCGCGAGGGTGGCGTGAAACCGGCGCTCCCCGTGGACGCATTGCCCCACTGGGAGTTGGTACGCAAATACGACATCATCGATTTCGAGTTGGGCGTCAAGCTCACCGGAGCGGGCTTCCCGGTCTACAAGGGCGCCGGCGCGGCCATCCAGCGCGCGCTGATCACCTACTTCCTGGACTGCAACACGGCCGCAGGCTACACCGAGGTGATGCCCCCGCTGATGGTCAACGAGGCGTCGGGCTTCGGCACGGGCCAATTGCCGGATAAAGAGGGCCAAATGTATCATGCCGTGGCCGACAACTTCTACCTCATCCCCACGGCCGAGGTGCCTGTGACCAACATCTACCGCGACGTGATCGTCGAGGGGCGCGACCTGCCCGTCTGCATGACCGCCTATACCCCCTGCTTCCGCCGCGAGGCCGGCTCCTACGGCAAGGACGTGCGCGGCCTGAACCGCCTGCACCAGTTCGACAAGGTGGAGATCGTGCGCATCGAGCATCCCGACCGCTCCTATGAGGCGCTGGACGAAATGGTGGCCCATGTGGAAAAAATAGTCGCCTCGCTGGGGCTGCCCTACCGCATCCTGCGGCTGTGCGGCGGCGATATGAGCTTCACCTCGGCGCTGACCTACGATTTCGAAGTATGGTCGGCCGCGCAACAACGCTGGCTTGAGGTGTCGTCCGTTTCGAATTTCGAGTCGTTCCAGGCCAACCGCCTCAAACTGCGCTACCGCGACGAAAACCGCAAAACGCAGCTCGCGCACACCCTCAACGGCAGTTCGCTGGCCCTGCCCCGCATCCTGGCCGCGCTGATCGAGAACAACCAGACCCCGGAAGGTATCATCATCCCCGGGGCGCTGCGCCCCTACATGCGGACGGATATCATCCGGTAGCCCGCGCCGCACAATAAAGTCCGCCGCGCAGCAAAGCTGCCGGGGGATTCACAAGGTTTCAACTGCATGTGAACAATCGCCACTCCCGCAGTCGCGGGCGATGACATGGATTATCGCCCTAAACGGCGGGGTATTCACCCCCTTGAAAAATAAACTCCGCCGCACGGACGTTTGACCGTCAAAATGCGGCGAACGCAAAATAAATTTTGAAACTCCGCAAATAGGCTTTATATTTGCTCCATCGAAACACGCCCTTCAACAAGGCATAAACTTTTTTAAAATTCATACAACCATGGCTTACAAAATTCAGGAAGACGTCTGCACCGCTTGCGGCACCTGCATCGACGAATG
>JAVBNK010000142.1:0-10915 GCA_031551595.1 Rikenellaceae bacterium
TGGGTAACTGAAACTACGGGATATGACAAGGGCGCAGGCGCCGCAGGCAACTGCCAACCGACGCCAAGCCGGGCGCCATCAAACTTGTTTGAATGGCCGGGGCGCGAAGCAGGAAAAGCCTGCAAGGCAGGCTTACATCCCCTGGCCCGACGCTGAAGCGTCGCCCCCCAGCCGCGGGAGATGGGGAGAGGATCGCCGCGAGCAGCGGAAAATTTAACCCTTAGAGATTAATAGAATACACTCTGAAAATGGGACGGATAGTATTGGAAATATGCGTCGATTCGCCGGCGTCGGCCGCAGCCGCACAGCAGGGGGGCGCCGACCGTGTGGAACTTTGCTCGGCGCTGGACCTGGGCGGCCTGACCCCCTCGCAGGGATTGCTGCGGGCGGTGGTACGCGAGTCGGCAATCCCGGTGAACGTTTTGGTGCGGCCCCGCCAGGGCGACTTTTACTATGACGCCGCAGAATTGGCCGTGATTTGCGAGGATATCCGCACGGCCGCCGGGGAAGGCGCCGCAGGGATCGTGTGCGGGGCGCTGGACATGGACGGGAATATCGATATGCGGGCGATGGAGGCGATGATGCGGGCCGCCGGAGGGCTGCCGGTGACGTTCCATCGCGCATTCGACGTGTGTGCGCAACCGTTTGAAGTACTGGAGCAATTGCGTGCGATGGGCGTGGCGACGGTGCTTACCTCGGGACAGGCGGCCACGGCCGCCGAAGGACTGCCGACGCTGGCCGAACTGCAACGCAGGGCTGCCGGTGCGCCGGTGGTCATGGCCGGTTGCGGCCTGAATTCCGAAAATATCGCCCGTGTGGCCTCGCAAGCGGGACTGGGCGCGGTGCACCTCTCGGCGCGGGCATGGGTTGCAAGCCCGGTGCGCCACCGGGTGCAGGGCGTAGCGATGGGTACGCCGGGCGCCTCCGAATACGACTACCGCCGTACGGATCCGGCCGAAGTGGCCGCCTGCCGCCGGGCGCTGGATGAAATATAAACGGCTGGAGGGGAGCGAAATCCGGTTCCATGCCCTATGTGAACCGGGTCGCCGACCGACGGCTGCGAGCGGGGGCAGGGGCTGCTTGCAGGCTATGCCGAGCCGCGAGGAGGAAACCCATGCGCAGCGTGGGTAAATCTTCCGCACACAGGGAGGCCCCTGCGGACTGCCGGGCTTCGGTTCGGCCACAGTCCGAAAACGACCCGGGGAAGGAACGCCCCGCCCTTTAAACTCCCTGCGCCACATGCGGGCCGGTGGACGCTGCAGGTTGCGATGCACCCGCACCCAAGGATAGCCCGCCTCGCAGCAAAGCGGTGGAGCATTGCAGGACTGCGATTGCCCTGAGGACAATCGCAACATCCCGCGGCTCGCGCCGAATGCGCGACCCCCGCAACCGCGGGATGGGATACGGGTATTTGCGGGGCAATAAACAACCCCGCAGCAAGCTACGGGGTATTGTAAAGGCTGCGATTGCCTGGGGCAATCGCCATCTCCCGCGGCTCGAAATCTCCGATTTCGCCCCCCCCAGCCGCGGGCGATGGCGAGAGGCTCGCCGCAACCGACGCTGCGAGCGAGAGCAGAGGGCGCTTGCGAACTATGCCGAGCCGCGAGGAGGAAACCCATGCATCGCATGGGTAACCAAACCGACAGGGAATCGAACCCTTAGAGATTGAACCCTTGAAAGAATAAAACTAAACCGTCATAGCCATGAACCTAACCAAATTATTGCCGGGATGCCTGTTGGCCCTGCTCTGCGCGTGCGGCGGCGGCCACTTCATCTCCGATCCCGCCCGGCGGGCGCAAACCGAAACGGACCTGCGCACCAAGCTCGCTTACTTCGAAGGACAGTTGCCTCTCCCCGCCGATGCCGGAGCGGGAACCCCTGAATATTGGGGAAAAATGTGCGGCGAACAACTCGACAGCCGCGAAGCGGGTGCGATGACGTTCCTGTACGCCTATATGCCCGTAAGCGACATCCTGATGAAGGAGCCCGCCTACTGGCTGGCCCAGGTGCGGGCGGCGTTTGAAGCGCAACGCACCTTCGCCTGGGGCGAGCAGGTCCCCGAGTTGCTTTTCCGCCATTTCGTGCTGCCCCCGCGCGTGAATAACGAGGACCTCGACTCGTGCCGTACGGCCTTCATGGCCGAGTTGCAGCCGCGCCTCGCGGGGCTGACCATGACCCAGGCGGCGCTCGAAGTGAACCACTGGTGCCACGAAAAAGTGATCTACACCCCCACCGACGGCCGTACCGGGTCGCCGCTGGAGGTCGTGGCGCGCGCCTACGGGCGCTGCGGCGAGGAGTCGACCTTCGCCGTGGCGGCGCTGCGGTCGGTCGGCATCCCGGCACGCCAGGTCTACACCCCCCGCTGGGCCCATACGGACGACAACCATGCCTGGGTCGAGGTGTGGGCGGACGGCGCATGGCACTACATGGGCGCCTGCGAACCCGAGCCGGTGCTCGACCGCGCATGGTTCACCTCGGCCGCCAAACGCGCCATGCTCGCCACGACGTTCGTCTTCGGACGTTATGCCGGGCCAGAAGAGATGCTGGCCCAAAACGAATGCTACACGGAGGTGAACGTACTGCCGACCTACGCCCCCACCAAACAGGCCGTCGTGAAAGTCACCGACACCGCCGGACGGCCCGTCGAAGGGGCCGCCGTCGAATTCGGGCTCTACAATTACGCCGAATTCTACCCGCTGGCCAAACGCGCTACGGATACTGACGGCCTCGCCCGGCTCACCACGGGCCTGGGGACGCTGGTCATCCAGGCCGTGAAGGGCGATATGGCCTGCGTGGAGTCTTATTCCGTCCCCGGCATCGACACCTTGCACCTCGTACTGCGCCCGCTGCCGCTGCAGGGCGAGGCCCATTACCGCCTCACCCCGCCCCCGGAGGGCGTGATGGAGGCCATCAGCGACGAGGACGCCCAACGACACGCCCTGCGCCTGCAACGCGAGGACTCGATCCGCATGGCCTACACCGCCACCTTCCCCTTCGTGTCGTTCGATACGGCCGCTAAGTTCGCTGAAGAATCAGGCCTTGAAGAAGGCATCGCAGTTCCCCTCCTGCAACGCAGCGCCAACAACGGCGCACAGGTCGCGCAGTTCCTGCGCGAAACCGCCCCGGCAAACCGTCCCCTGGCGTTAGACCTGCTGTCGGTGCTGCCCGAGAAAGACCTTCGCCAGGTACCTGCCTCCACCCTTCGCGACCACCTGGACGGCATCCTCGCCCTCGGCGACCGTTATGACCATTCGCCGCTGCACCGCCAGTGGCTGCTCCAGCCGCGTGTGGACAACGAACTGATCACCCCGTGGCGGACACTGCTGTGCAACGCCGCGGCCAGCATCCCGGCGACGAATGCGGAAACGCTGGAATTCGTCCGCGGATGGCTCGGCCGCCTGCACGACGCCGGGCCCTACAACCCCCGCGGGTTTACGCAATACCCGGCCGCCACGCTGCGCGGCACGGTCGCCGATCCGCGGTCGCGGGTGGTATTCGGGGTGGCGATGCTGCGTGCGCTGGGCGTGCCGGCGAGGATCGACCCCGTCACCGGACAGTTCGAAGCCTGCGTGGACGGCACATGGCAACCGGTCGAAACACCCACGGACGCAGAGGTGTCCGCCGACGCTTCCCTGCGCATCACCTACGGGCCCCAGGACGGCATCGGCGAGCCTAAATACGAAACCCACTACACCCTCGGCCAATGGACCGGCAAAAGGTTCCGCACCCTGGGCCTGGATGGCGGCAAAGGCGATATCGCCGGCGGCAGCCTGGCGCTGCACGTACCCGCAGGCGACTACCGCATGGTCACCGGACGGCGGCTGTTGGACGGCACGGTGCTGGCCCGCGTGGACTATTTCCCGGCAGAGGCCGGCAAACAGACCCTCAACGTGCCCCTCCTGTTCGAAAATGCGGGCGGCGAACTGGCCGTCGTCGGGTCGATCAACCCCGAAGGACATTATATGCCTGCCGATGCCACGGAAACCTGCTCGATCCTGCAAACCACCGGCCGCGGGCTCTTCATCCTGCTGGTGATGGATGCCGCCAAGGAGCCGAGCCGTCACCTGGCGGGCGACCTGATGGCTTCCGCGCGCGATATCGATGCGGCAGGGCTGCCCGTCGTGTGCATTTTCCGCGACGAACCCTCGCTACGCAATTTCCGGAACGCAGGACACCAGGGATTGCCCGCAATGCACTACGGCTACGACCCCGACGGCAACCTGTGCCGCCAGCTGGCCGCCTCGCTCGAACGCCCCGGACTGGACGCCGACCTGCCGCTGGTCGTGGTGGCCGATTCCTTCGGACGCGTGTTCTACTGCTCGCTCGGCTACCGCATCAACCTCGGCGAAACCCTCGTCGGGATATGCAAAACCATCGCGAAAAAGTAATCGATGGCTGGGATTATGAAATAAGGAATAGAAAATATTGGATTTTTTCAACCTTATTGTTCCTTATAGCTGTTGTATTTTGTTATACGCTGACAATAATGAATGCTTTATCAGGAATAGGGCAGCCTACGGAATTTTCAAAAACAATCGGATTTAAAGAATTTGATCAACAGATCGTTATAGAATCTAAAGTTTGGGGCTTAACAGGAGATCATTGTAGAATTACTTTCTCCTCATTGGAAAGAGCAAGGCCAGACAAAGACCAAGCTATTATTTTTTACGAATGGGTGATCTATTATCGGTAAAAAGAACCAGATTCTTTATTTATCTATCTTCCTTCAAATGTAAAACGACGAAACGAGAACATTCAAATGGAGAAGATCACTGTTCATATTAACAACAACGTAAACATTCAACCTGAAAACTACAAACAACGTGGACTATCGCGAATTAGTGGTTATGACAGCATAGAATAACGAGAGATAACAACAGAGGGCCGTGCAATCATTACACGGCCCTCTCTTTTATACCTATGCACTACACCAGCCCCGAGAATCCCATGAACGCCATGGCCAGGATACCGGCCACGACCAGTGCGATAGGCACCCCTTTCATCGACTTCGGCATACCGTCCAGTTCGAGTTTTTCGCGGATGCCGGCAAAGATCACCAGCGCCAGCGCGAACCCGATGGCGATCGACGTGGCGTAGACCACCGATTCGAGCAGGTTGTACTGCTTCTGCACCAGCAGGATCGCCACCCCCAGCACCGCACAGTTCGTCGTGATAAGCGGCAGGAAGATACCCAAGGCCTGGTAGAGCGACGGGCTGACCTTCTTGAGGATGATCTCGACCATCTGCACCAGCGCCGCGATCACCAGGATAAAGACGATGGTCTGCATGTATCCGATCCCCAACGGCACGAGCACGTAGTATTGCAGCAGGTAGACCACCAGCGAAGCGATCGCCATCACGAACGTCACCGCCGCGCCCATGCCCATCGAGGTTTCGACCTTGTTCGACACCCCGAGGAACGGGCAGATGCCCAGGAACTGCGCCAGGACGATGTTGTTGACGAAGATCGAGCTTATGATGATTACGAAATATTCCATATGCCTACTTCAGTTTAGCCGTGAATTTATTGAAAAGCACCATCAGGTAGCCCAGCACGAGGAATGCGCCCGGGGCGAGCACGAAGATCAGCATCGCATCGCCTTCGATGAGCTTGGTGCCGAAGAACGAGCCGCTGCCCAGCGCCTCGCGCACCATGCCGATGAGCGTCAGCGAGAGCGTAAAGCCCAATCCCATTCCCGCGCCGTCGAGGATCGAGGCCAGGGGGCCGTTCTTGGAGGCAAACGCCTCGGCGCGGCCCAGGATGATGCAGTTCACGACGATCAGCGGGATGAACACGCCCAGCGTCGCATACAGTGCGGGCACATAGGCCTCCATGCAGAGTTGCACCACCGTCACGAACGACGCGATCACCACGATAAATGCCGGGATGCGCACCTTGCCGGGGATATAGTTCTTAATGAGGGAGATCACCAGATTCGACATCACCAGCACGAACATCGTGGCGATGCCCATACCCATGCCGTTAATGGCCGAAGTGGTCGTCCCGAGCGTGGGGCACATCCCCAGCAGCAATACGAACGTCGGGTTCTCCTTGATCAGCCCGCGCGTGAAAGTCTTCATGTTACTCATTTTGCGTTCCTCCTTTCCTCTCCTCTCCGGTAGCCCCAGTCCCGGTATCGTTGGGGGTCGCCGCGCCGGCATCTTCGCTCTGCTGTACCGTGGCGCCCGTATTGGCTTCGCTCTGTGCGCCGTCACGCACGGCCAGCAACGCCGCCCAGGCATTCTTCACCGCGTCGATATAGGCCCGCGACGAAATGGTCGAGGCAGTAATGGCCTCCACGTCGCCGCCGTCCTTGCGCACCGACATGCGGAAATCCTTGTCCGGGGTTTTGCCCTGAAACTGCACCGAGAACGACGATTTCTTCCCCTCGATCTTATCGCCCAGGCCCGGCGTTTCGTTATGCCCCAGCACCTCTATTTTAATAATCTCGCCTTCGGGCGTAAAGCCGGTCATCAGCCGGATATCGCCCCCGAAGCCCTTGTTGGTCACACTCTCGACCGCATAACCTGCCACCCGGCCGCCTTTGCTGACGGTGTAGACCACCGCCGGGACGCCGTTCACGTCTACGCTGTCCAGCCGGGGTTCGCCCTCGAATCCGGGCAGCACCTGCGCCAGCGCGTTTTTCGTCTTGGCGCTCTTGGCCGCTTCGATAGGCTCTTTGGTGGCGTTGTAGACCACCCCTACGGCCGTGGCCGACACGAGGGTGATCACCCCGAGCGTCATAACCATATTTTTAAGCGTACTTTCCATATCCTATTTGGCTGCAGCCGCTGCGAAACGGCGGGGTTTCATATATTTGTTCAGGAGCGGCACGACGGCATTCATGATCAGGATAGCGAACGACATCCCCTCGGGATAGGCGCCCCAGGTGCGGATCAGGATGGTGATCGCACCGATACCCACCCCGTAGACGATCATCCCGCGCGGGGTCATCGGCGAGGTGACGTAGTCCGTCGCCATGAAGATCGCCCCCAGCAGCGCCCCTCCGGTCAGCAGGTGGAACGCGGGGTCCATGTAGTGCTGCGGGTCGACGCCCCACAGGATACCGCTGAAGATCGCCATCGTACCCAGCACAGCCACCGGGATGTGCCACGTAATGACCCGCCGGCAGAGCAGGTAGACGAATCCGGCCAGCAAGGCCAGCGCGGCAATCTCGCCCAGCGAACCCGCTTTCGCACCGAACAACATATCGGTGTACGACGGCAATTGGGGCATCACTTCCGCGATGCTGCGGCCCGTTTTGAGCGCCTCTTTGGCCAGCGCAAGGGGGGTGGCACCGGTCGCAGCATCGATGCTCACGGCCGGGAAGGTGGTCATCGCCACCGGGAACGAGATCAGCAGGAACACGCGCCCTACCAGCGCCGGGTTGAACGGGTTGCGCCCCAGTCCGCCGAACGACATCTTGCCCACGCCGATGGCCACCAGCGCACCCAGCACGACCATCCACAACGGAAGGTTCGACGGAAGGTTGAACGCCAGCAGCACGCCGGTCAGCACGGCCGACATATCGTAAACGGTGCTCCGTTCCCGAAGCAGGTACCTGGTGATCAGCGATTCGAACAGCACGCACGACGCCACCGAAACCGCCGTCACGATGAGGGCCGGCAGGCCGTACATCACCACCGTCACCGCGAAGGCCGGCACCAGGGCGATCAGCACGTCGCGCATCAGCCGCCGGGTCGAATATTGCCCGTGGATATGCGGCGAGGGCGATACGAACAGTTTGTTATCCATCTTAGAGTTTGTCTATGAATTTTTCATCAAAGTGATTATGGATTTTTTGAGCGCTTTTAAAGCGCCCTTCGCGTTACATAGAGCCCGCTATGCGCCTTGTCGGGCGCTTAGAAATCTTCTCAAAACTGACTCACAATTCTTTTTGAGAAAAATTCCCAGACAAACTCTTATATCTTTTTTTCATGTCATTTCCTTATGTCCCGAGATCACGGATCGTTCCGGCCTCCATTTTCCCTTTTTTCAAATCCCCGGCATGGGAGGGGGATGGCATTTCCGCGAAATGCAGAAACAACGATCGTAAAGCCCCGTTCTCCGAAACCCTGACCGGTTATTTACGACCCCGGATGATCTTCATCATCTCGGCCTTGCCCAACCGGATATGGTCCAGCAACGGCAGGTGCGCCGGACACGTATAGGCGCAGCATCCGCACTCGATGCAATCCGTGACGTAGTGCGCTTCCTGCTCGGCCCACATCAGCCTCCGCGACATCTTCGCCAGCAGGTAGGGCTCCAGGCCCATCGGGCAGGCCGACACGCATTTCGCGCATTTTATACATTCCGCAGCCTCCGCGCGGCACGCCTCGGGCCCGTCCATGAGCAGGATGCCCGACGTGCCTTTCGTGACGGGGCTGTCGAGGTTGACCATCGCACGCCCCATCATCGGGCCTCCGCCGATCACCTTGCCCGTCGTTTCGGGCACACCGCCGCAATGGGCGATCAGCGCGCTGACGGGCGTACCGATGCGCACCAGCAGGTTCGCCGGGCGGGCCAGCCCCTTGCCGGTCACCGTCACCACACGTTCGACGAGCGGCTTATTCTTCTGCACCGCCTCGTAGACCGCCACGGCCGTGCCCACGTTCTGCACCACCACGCCCACGTCGATCGGCAGGCCCCCCGAGGGCACCTGGCGGCCCAGCACGGCATCGATCAACTGCTTCTCACCGCCCTGCGGATACTGCACCCTGAGCGCCACCACCTGCACCCCGCCGTATTTCGACGCCAGGCCTGTCAGGTAACTGACCGCATCGGGCTTGTTGTTCTCTACGCCTATATACACATGCTCCGTCCCGAGCGCACGGGCCAGGATCTTCGCCCCGACGATCAGTTCGTCGCCCCGTTCCAGCATCACGCGGTGGTCCGACGTGAGGTAAGGCTCGCACTCCACTCCGTTGATCACCAGCGCATCGGCCTTCTTGCCCGCGGGAACCGACAGTTTCACCTGCGTGGGGAACGTCGCCCCGCCCATGCCCACGATCCCGGCAGCGGCTATTTTTTCAATGATCTGCCCGGGTTCGAGCGCACACTGCGCGACGATATCTGCAGTCAGGTCGATCCCTTCAACCCACTGGTCGCCTTCGACGGTGATCGTGACCGCCGGGCGGCGCACACCTCCCGCATCGGGCACCGCATCGATGGCCACCACCACGCCCGACACGGGCGAGTGGACGTTGGCCGACACGAAGCCCCCGGCCGAGGCGATCAGTTGCCCGGCGAGCACCCGGTCGCCCTTCGCCACCACGGGCTGGGACGGTGCGCCGATGTGCTGCGAAAGCGGAACCATGACGCTCCCGGGCAACGGGAAACGCTCGATAGCCCGGCCGCTGCTTAGTTTGTTCTCAGGCGGATGGACGCCGCCTCTGCGGAAACTCTTCATATCTGAATGTGTTATTCTTGTACCTCTGCGGCCTTACGCGGAGGGAAATTCGCTTCGACGATAGCGCCCGTAGGACACTCGGGGGCGCACTTGCGGCACAACTTACATTTATGGTGGTCGATATAGGCCAGGTTGCCTTCGATCGTAATCGCATCGAACGCGCACACTTTCTGGCATTTGGTGCAGGCGATGCACGACACCTCGCACGCCTTGCGCGACACCGCGCCCTTATCCCTGTTCACGCAATTCACATAGACCCTGCGGCCTTTCGGGCCTTTGCGGCGCAGTTCGATGATCGCTTTCGGGCACGCCTTGACGCAGGCCCCGCAACCCGTACATTTTTCCTCATCCACCTCGGCAAGCCCGGTCGCCGGGTTGACGCGGACGGCGTCGAAATTACACACCACCACGCAGTCGCCCTGGCCCATACAGCCGTACGTGCATCCCGTTTCGCCGCCGTACAGCGCCGCCTGGGCCGCGCACGACTGCGCGCCGTCCCACCGGTTCGTACGCACGCGCTTTTCGCAGCTTCCGCCGCAACGCACCACCGCCACTTCCGGTTCTTTTTCGGGGGCCGATTTGCCCAGCATGTCGGCAATCCGTTTCATCGTTTCGCCGCCGCCCACCGGGCAGAACAGCGACGCGATGTCGTCCTCCCTGACCAACGCCTCGGCCAGCGCACGGCAGCCCGCATAGCCGCAGCCGCCGCAGTTCGCACCGGGCAGCATCGCTTCGGCATCGTCGATGCGCGGGTCTTCGTAAACCTTGAATTTCTGGGCGACGAAATAGAGGATCACCGCCGACAGCAACCCCAAAGCGAACAGGGTCAGAATGGTAAATGCAAGGGTCATTAGTAACTGTTTAAAATTTATTCTTCAAAACATTACGGCCCTTTCGAGCCCTCGTCAATTTCGTTTTTCTCCCGCCTGCACGGCTATCGTCCGCCTGCGGCTTCCGCCCATGCGATGTTACTCGCTTGCGCTCATGAGCCCATCCAGCTTGCAGCCGGCTTCGGTTCGGGCGTCGGTTCAGCGCCACCCTCGTTCCGCCGGGCACCGCCACGCGCCCCGGGCGGCGCTACAAAATCATCCCCAAACTGCGCATAATCCTACCCGGCAACAACATTCAACCGGTTCCTTATTCTTTTCTCAGTTTAAACACGATCTCCTTTTCGATCCTGCGGCGCAGCAGGTACACCACGAGATAGTAAGGCACAAGCACCCCCAACGCCGAAAGCCCCGCCACAAGCTCGCCCACACACATCCCGTTGAGTACCAGCAGCGTGGCCAGCATCAAGAAAAACGGATAGATATAGGCGACGGTGACGGCTTTGACGCCCATTTGCCTCGATACGCTCACCACGACCTGTTCGCCGGGCGTGTAGTACCGCGCATCGGCCGTATGTACCGTGATACGCTTCTGCGTGCCGTCACCGGCGCCGCACACATGGCGGGCCCGGCAGCCTGCGCAGGCCTCCCGGACGGTCATCACCACGTCGACGCACT
>JAVBNK010000053.1:0-3150 GCA_031551595.1 Rikenellaceae bacterium
CGTGCGATCCCGACGATCTGGTCGAGTTCCTTGCGCTTATGGCGCGGCAGGTGGGCGGTAGAGGTTTTCATCGTTTGACAAGCATTTCGGCGATCGGCACACAGTAGCGGTCGATGTCGCCCGCACCGAACGTGGCTACGACGTCCAGGTTACGCCCCGCAAGATAGTCAACCACGCGCTCTTTTGCAACTATCGTGCACGGAACCGTCACAAGCCGCGCGATCATCTCCGACGCCACGCCCGGTATGGGCTCCTCGCGTGCCGGGTAAACAGGGAGCAACACCACTTCGTCGGCCAGCGACAATTCGGCCGCGAATTCTTGGAAAAAATCCCTCGTGCGGGTGTAGAGGTGGGGCTGGAACACGGCCGTAAGCCTGCGTCCGGGGAACATCCCGCGCAGCGAAGTGATCGCCGCATGAAGCTCCGTGGGGTGGTGGGCGTAGTCGTCCATGTAGACCAGCCGCGGGGTGTTGATATAGAATTCGAACCGCCGTTTCACGCCGCTGAACGAGGCCAACGCTTCCCGGATGCGCCCGCGGTCGAAGCCTGCGACCCACAGCATGGCCGTGGCCGCCACCGCATTCTCGATATTCACCCAGCCGGGGATGCCCAGCGTGCAGCCTGTGAGCGTTTCCGACGGCGTGACGATGTCGAAGGTGTAATAGCCCCCTTCCCGCAGCCGGATATTGCGTGCATGGAAATCGCACGGCGTGTCGTATGAATAGCGATAAACGTTTATGTCTTTGTTGGTTATGTCGAGCGGTGCGCCGAGTTTGAGGATCAGCGCCCCGCCGGGCTTGATCTGCCCGACGAACTGCGAGAAGGCCTCGCGCATCGCCCCGACCGTGCCGTAGATGTCCAGGTGGTCGGCGTCCGTCGAGGTCACCACCGCCACGTCCGGCCACAACTGCAGGAACGAGCGGTCGAACTCGTCGGCTTCCACCGCCAGCCGCGGCCCCGCACCCAGCACGAAATTGTTGTCGAAATTCTTTGAAATGCCGCCCAGGAATGCGCTCCCGCCGCCGCCCGCCACATGGTTGAGCCATGCCGTGAGTGTAGTGGTGGTGGTCTTGCCGTGCGTACCGGCCACGGCCATCACGTATTTGCCCCGCGCGATATGCCCCAGCGCCCGCGAACGTTTTTCCACCGTAAAACCCTGTGTACGGAACCAGCTCAACTCGGCGTGGTCGTCCGGCAGGGCGGGCGTGTAGATCACCAGCGTGTCGGCCGGGTTGCGGAACTTTCCGGGGATCAACGCGATGTCGTCCTCGAAATGGATTGCCGCGCCTTCGGCCTGCAACTCGTCCGTCAGGGGCGAGGGCGTGCGGTCGTACCCCGCCACGGCTTTGCCTTCGTGCAGGAAGTACCGCGCCAGGGCGCTCATGCCGATGCCCCCGATGCCGAGGAAATATATGTTTTTGAATTCCATGCCGTACAGTGTCAACTTCCTATCTTCCCGTAACGCTGGTGGTCTGCAAAAAAGAAAACGACGGTCCGGCCGCCCTGCACGTAGGGATAGAACAATTGGTAATTCCCGTCCTTTGCCCTGAACCGGCTTCTTTCGGTGCTTCCGGTGAAAACAGCATCCAGATAGTTACGCTCTTCGAGGGTGGCGGGGCGGATGAACGCTCTTTTCGACAATACTGCGGTGTCGGAATCGTAATGCATGTACCGTTCGAACCCGAGGTATATGGAATTGCCGTCCATCGTATCGGCGACGATTACCTCTACCTGCGGGAAATTAGGATCGGTACGCGAAAACACGTCGAGAATCTCACCCGTTTTGTTGATCCACTCTTTATCGAAACGGTAAGCGGCCAGGTGGTTCGTTTTTATGGTATCGTTTTCCACGATCGCCTGTGCGGAACCGAGCAACATGCGTTCTTTCTTGCGGCTGCTCAGCCAATCGCCCCCCAGTAGCAGTGCGAACAGCACCGGGAAACTGAGTAAAAACCACAGGTTCCGTTTTTTCCCGTTACGCCCCTGCTGTTTTTCCTGCCCGGGCTCATTCCGGTCGGCGATTCGCGTCAGGTTGAACATTACATTGATAATCAGTGCGCCGAACATCAGCGAAAGGATGCCCACCACGCTCAGGTAGAACGTATCGGTCAGGCGTTCGGCGAATACCCTCAGCCCGAAGACTGAGATGATAATGAAAATGAAGACCCAATAGATCAGCAGTACGATGGAGATTTTTCCTATCGTATTACTCAGGCGGACCAGCGACCGGTTATTCATTTTTGGTTGTTTTTAAAGTTGTTATTTTGCCTTTATCACCGACAATATCTCATCGACCACCCGGTCGGCCGAGTCCGGGATGGCCAGCGCGAGGATGTTTTTCGACAGTTCGGCCCGCCGCGCCTCGTCCCGCAGCAACGCCAACGCCGCAGGCATCACCTCCGCCACGGCCACGCTGTCCGGGATCATCATCGCCGCGTCTTTCTGCACCAGCGCGCGGGCGTTTTTGGTCTGGTGGTCCTCCGACACGTTGGGCGAGGGCACGAAGATCACCGGTTTGCCCACCAGGCACAACTCCGACACCGTGCACGCCCCCGACCGTGAAACCACCACGTCGGCAGCCGCATACGCAAGGTCCATGCGGTCGATGAACGCCCCGCGCCAAATACCTTTCGTGCTGCGCCCGGCCATGAAGGCGTCCATCTCGCGCTCGTAGAACTTGCCGGTCTGCCAGATCACCTGGATATCCTCCCGGGCGTCCATATAGCGTTTCAGTACTTCGTTCAGGGTGCGCGTGCCGAGGCTCCCGCCCACGACCAGCAGGGTGGGCGCTCCCTCGCGCAACCCGAAATGGCGGTAGGCGTCCGAGCGCGTTTCGGGCATCACGCACGACCCTCCGAAGTTGCCCCTCAGGGGGTTGCCCGTCATCACGATGCGCTGCGGCGGGAAGAAACGCTCCATGCCGTCGTAGGCCACGCAGATGCGTCGTGCCCGGCGGCCGAGGATCTTATTGGTCACCCCCGCGTAGGAGTTCTGCTCCTGGATCACGGTGGGGATGCCCATCCTCTGGGCGCTCCACAGCACCGGGCCGCTGGCATATCCCCCGAACCCCACCACCGCATCGGCGCCGAATTCGCGGATCGTGCGGCGCGCCAGGGAGAGGCTGCGCGATATTTTGAGCGGCAGCGTAAA
>JAVBNK010000101.1:0-2991 GCA_031551595.1 Rikenellaceae bacterium
GCTCCCGGATTACGCCCGGAAGGATTGTTGCGTAAGCTGTTGCCGGCCCCGATGTCCCGGGCTGCGGCGCGTGAACTGCGGCAGGCAAACCCTGAACACATCGCGTCGTTACTGAAAGATTTCCGCTTTCCTGTATCGGGCCACGCGCCTTTCGAAGAGGCGATCATTACCGCCGGAGGCGTCGCTGCAGAGGATATCGATCCGGCCACGCTCGGTTCGCACCTTGTTACGGGGCTGTATTTCGCGGGCGAGGTGCTCGACCTGGACGCCGACACGGGGGGGTACAACCTGCAGATCGCCTTTTCGACGGGACATCTGGCGGGAGTTTCCGCCGCAAAATACGCAAAAAAATGAGGGGGGGCACATCATATTCATCCATGTGGTCTGTATGCCGGCCTGTCGTCGACGAAAGACTGTCCGTCGCCCCGGACGGGGACTTCAGCCCGGCAGTCTTGCGCCGCAGGCCTGGAGCGACTTGACGAATAAAGGATACGAATGACGCCGCATAATCCCATACTGCGCACCCTGCGCCGCCTGCGCCACTACCGCGGCCACGGCATCCATTCGCCGCTGGTCTACGGACTGGTACGCGAGGTGTTCATGCGGCGCGTGCAGGCCGAAGGCGATCTGTACGATACTTTGCGGCAGGCGGGGATGCGGCCATGCCATGCCTCGGAGGTCAGCCGCGTTTACCACCGCCTGGGCTGCGACCGTTTCACTGCGGACGGCGGTATGATCCACATGCACAAAGGCGGCAGCCTTTATGCCACATGCCTGCCGGGCCGCGACCGCCGGGCGGTGCAGCCCGGCCGCTGCCTGTCGATAGACCGGCGGCGGTATGCGCTTTTCATTTTCGACGAAACTTTACCCGACCAACATTTCATCCTATGAAGATCTATACCAAACGCGGCGACGGCGGAACCACGTCGCTCATCGGCGGCCGGCGCGTGGCGAAAGACGACCTGCGCGTGGAGGCTTACGGCACGGTGGACGAACTGGGCGCCCACCTCGCCCTGCTGCGCGACTCGGCGGCCGGATACCCCGATATGGAAGCGCTCTGCGAAGAACTCGCCAAGATATCCTCCCGGTTGATGACCGTGGCCGCGCAGCTGGCCCTCGATAGGGACGCCCCGGAGGACGTGAAAGCCAAAATGCCTGCGGTGGAACCGGCATGGATCGCCTCGCTGGAGGGCAGGATCGACGAGATGGACGCCGCCCTGCCCGCCGTGCGGATGTTCACCATCCCCGGGGGGCATCCGCTGGTGTCGCAGTGCCACGTCTGCCGTACGGTGTGCCGACGCGCCGAAAGGGCCTGCGTGAGGGCTTCGCACGAATATGGCGTCGACGCCGGCCCCCTGGCCTGCCTGAACCGCCTGTCGGACTACCTCTACATGCTCGGACGCACGCTTGCGATGCGTTTGCAGGTCCCCGAAAAGTGCTGGGAACCGGGCGAATAAAAATATTAACAATTTTTTTATGTTGTATATAGAAAAAAGTATATACTTTTGCACACCTGAAACGGATCATAAAACCCTTCTTACATGTACTGGACATTAGAGTTGGCCTCGACGCTTGAGGACGCGCCCTGGCCGGCCACAAAAGACGAATTGATCGATTACGCGGTGCGCTCGGGCGCACCGCTGGAAGTGATAGAGAACCTGAACGAGATAGAGGACGAAGGCGAAATATACGAGAGTATCGAGGACATCTGGCCCGACTACCCGAGCAAGGATGATTTTTTCTTCAACGAGGACGAGTATTGACCGCCCATCCATCTGATGTTAGCATGAAAGGGTTGCCTTGGACAGGCAACCCTTTATTGAATACCCGGATCATGAAAAAAGCATTATTGTTCCTGCTGGCCGTCGCCGGCCTGTCCGTGTCCTGCTCCGACCGGGGAGGCGACGAGGGCTACCGAACCCCGGAGTACGGCTATATGTCCCAGGAATACGACCCGGTGATGGACAAAACGTCGGATTACCTGATCGTGGTGGGCGATATCCAGTACTATACGCTTGAGGACAACCGCAATGTGGAGTGCCTGCGGCTGACCTCCGACTGGATATGGTCGCAGTACAATCACGGGGTGCGGATCGCCGGTGTGCTGCAGACCGGTGACCTCACCCAGTCGAACGCCGAACGGCAATGGCAGATTTTCAATGATTACACCTCGCTCGTACGCCATAACATCCCGACCTTCTTTTGCGCAGGCAACCACGATTACCCCTCGCTCTTCGGCAGTAACATCGGCCCGCGCGACCAAACCCGTTTTAGCGACTATGTCGACTATGCGGCAGAAAAGGCCGATGCCCTCGAATTCTATGAGGAGGGACGCCAGGAGAATGCGCTGCTGTCGCTGCGGGCCGGAGGGGAGGATTTTATGGTGCTCTCGCTCGAATACGCCCCGCGGCGCGGGGTCGCCGAATGGGCGGCACAGGTCGCGGAGCGCTATCCCGAACGTATCTTCATCCTGCTGACCCACCGCTATCTGAAGCCGGGAGGCGGACTGAGCGATCCCGCTCCGGAGCAAGGCCTCGAAGATACATTCACCGGCGCGATGCTGTGGGAAGGCCTGGTGAAAAACCACAGCAATATCCGGATCGTGCTGTGCGGCCACGATTCGTTCGCCGAAAAACGAATCGCCAGGAACGATGCGGGCCATGACGTCACCCAGGTCATGTTCGATCCGCAGGATCGGCCGCGCGGCGGCAACGGGTGGATCCAGGTCTGGCGTTTCGACGCCGCACAACCCGGGAAGATCGACGTGACGACCTACAACCTGTTCTCCCGCCTGTCCGACACCGCTCCATCGGCCACATTCAGTTTCAGCTACACATAATTTTTTCACTCAAGGGGTTGCGGCGATACGAAAAATCACTATATTTGCACCACGATTGACCCATGGTGTAATGGCAACACAGCAGATTTTGGTTCTGTTATTCTAGGTTCGAGTCCTGGTGGGTCAACAACATAAAAGACTAATACACACTA
>JAVBNK010000056.1:0-3062 GCA_031551595.1 Rikenellaceae bacterium
CGGTACATCCTCCCGGCTGCGGGACAAGGGGATTTATCCGTTGTTTTTGCGGCGGGAGAAAGGGTGTATGACCGCCTTGAAGAAGCGTTTCATTTTCCAGTGGGGGTCGAGGGCGCGGGCCAGCAGCACGCAGCCGCAGAAAAGGTCGCGGTTCCATCCCCTGACCCGGGCGTAGCGGTCGGCTATGGCGGCCAGTTCGTCGGTCGGGAAGCCCAGCCGGCGGAATTCTTTGATACACTCGCATCGTGTGAGCCGCCGTTTAAAACGGATGCGGTTCAGGTCGACCATCGAGAAGCGGTATCCGTCGCCGTCCCGCCGGAAAAATATATTTTTTGGATTGTAGTCGTTGTGCTGGACTCCTTTGATATGCAGGCCGGCGGTATATTCGGCGAAAGCCATGAGCACTTCGGCACGCTCGGGGCCCTGTCCCAGGTCGTAGAGCAGCGGCGCGTCGATGAATTTCGATATGTAGTATCCGGTGTGGAACAGCCCGCCCCGTTCGATCTCGATATAGGCTGCCGGCTCGGCGTTATCGATGCCCATTTGCGCCAGGCGCAGCGAATACTCGTAGGAACGGCGGGCCTTGCTCATGGTTAGGGTGGAGTAGACCAGCCGCTTGATCAGCGGCGGTTTTTTGAAATGTTTCACCACGAGCATCGTCCCGCCGGGGGCTTCGACGCGTTCGACGATGTTGCGGTTGTCGCGTATCAATTCGGCTGTAGCGTAGGCGTGGGCCGGAATCGCAGCAATGAACTCGCGCAAATGTTCGTATGCAGGGTGTATCACTATTTTCATAGGCCGTGCTTCGGGGGCGGATTGCCGGTGATGCGGTGTGGTTTTATTCTTTCAAGGGTTAAATCTCCCGCCGTTTCGGGCGATACTCCGTATCACATCCTGCGGCTGCGGGGGTGCGCTTTCGGCGCGGTCCGCGGGACGTTGCGATTGCCCGCAGGCAATCGCAGCCGTGTGAATACCTCGCAGCGTTGCTTCAATGCGGGTTATTATTCGGCAAATATACTATATTTATCGGATATTCATCGAACATCAAAACGATTGATATTCTCTCCCCATACGCATCGTGAACAGCGGAGAGTCGATAACCTGTCCCGATGCCGCCGGCGGTTCCGGGACGGTTTGCGGCCTTTATCCGGTCGGGTCGAAAGTTTCCGTGCCCGTATGAAGGCGGGTCGGTACCAACGACAAAACCCGGAAATTGCTTCCGGGTTTTGTCGTTGGTGGCCGCGGCTTATTTTTTCCGGCTGTCGATCTGGCGGAGCAGTTCGCGGACGGCGGTTTCGAGTTGCTCATCCTCGCCGCGGACGATTTTAGCGGGCGAGTTGGCGACTTTGAAATCGGGTTCGAGTTGCTGGTTTTCGAGGTAGGTGCCCTCGGCGGTGCGGTAGCCCACGATCGGGATGCCGAAGACGAGGGTGGGGTCCTGGAGGGTTTCCCACGACACGCTGGTCATGGTTCCCGGGACGGGCATACCGACGATCTTGCCGATCCCGGCGTAGCGGTAGACCCAGGGGGTGCCGTGGGCGTTGGAGTAGTTGGCCTCGCCCGTGATCATGATCGAAGGCTTGTTCCAGCGGCGCGAAGGCATTTCGGCGGCCTCTTTGCCGCGGATGACCTGGGTGAGGTATTTCTCGCCGCTGAAAAGGACCTCGATATCCTCGTGCATACGTCCGCCGCCGTTGAAACGGGTGTCGATCACGATGCCCTCCTTGTTGTTGAAGCGTCCGAGGATGTCCGAATAGATCGACCGGAAGCTGGGGTCGGCCATCGATTCGATGTGCACGTAGCCCAGGCGGCCGCCGGAGAGGCGCTCCACGTCGGCTTCGCGCTGTTTGACCCAACGTTCGTAGAGTTGCCCGGAAAGGCTGCCTGCGGGCTTGACCGCTTCGTCCCAGCGCTGGCCGGTCGCGGGGTCGTGGAACGAGAAGAGGGTTTTCTGCCCGGTTTTTTTGTTGAGCAACGGGAAGTAGTCTTCGCCGCGTGCGATCTTCACGCCGTCGATCTTTTCGAGCACGCAGCCTTTCGCGACTTTGGAGGCCGCGATGTCGAACGGCCCGCCTTCGACCACTTCGTCCACGAGCAGCCCGTCCTTGTCCCACGTCCAGGAGAACAGCAGGCCGGTGGCGGCCGTAGCGTCGGCATTGGCCGGGGTCGCGGGGCGGTACGTGGCGCCGGTGTGCGACACGTTCAGCTCGCCCAGCAGTTCGGAGAGCATCTCGGCGAAGTCGAAGTTGTTGTTGATCCAGGGCAGGTATTTGGCGTATTCCTTCTGGAGCATGGGCCAGTCGACACCGTGCATTGAGGTGACGTAGAATCGTTTGGCCTCCTGGGTGCAGACGTGGTCGAACATGTATTTGCGTTCGGCCGCAAGGTCGAGGTCCATGCGGGCCTGGGTGGTGACCGGCGTGCGTTTCATGCCTGCGAGCGTGATTTTCTGCATCGCCGAACCCAGCAGGAAGAGGTTTTTGCCGTCCTTGTCGAGCAGCATGGGGGCCTGTCCGGCGCCTTTGACCTCGATTTTGGTTTCCTTGGTGCGGGTGTCGATCGACCATAGGTCGAAGCCCTTCTCGAACGAGGCGAGGTAGTAGAGTTTATCGCCGTCGGGACTGAGGATCGAGCCGCCCAGCGCCGAGGAATTGGGTGTCAGGCGCACGATTCGGTCCTGGATGCCGTTGAGTTCCACCTCGATCGCCTTGTCGTCTTTCTTCTCGGCGGGCCTGGCTTCTTCCTTTTTGTCTTTGTCGGCTGCGGGCGCAGGTTTTTTGGCCGCTTTTTCTTCCTCCTGCAACAGTTTGAAGTCGTCCTCGGAAAGCATGAACTTGTCCATCGCCTTCTTGTTCATAAAAACGACCATCACGTCGTTCAGCGAGCCCCACGAAGCGTGGCTGCGCATTCCGTAACGCTCGGTGGCGAAGGTGACCGCCTGGCCGCCCAGCGCCCAGCGCGGGGCCTGGTTCATGTATCCGCTGCCGGTGATGTTGGTGATCGGGCCGCCCTCCGCGCTGACGATGCCTATGTCGTAATAGGGGTCGTGGCGGTTGGGCACA
>JAVBNK010000198.1:0-10017 GCA_031551595.1 Rikenellaceae bacterium
GCGATCGCCCTAAGTAACGTCAGTTCGTGAATTCAAACACTAAGAATCACAGCAACATATATGATCCGGCGAGCCTGATTGAATTCGCCGGACATCCGTTAGCGGCTTGTACAAGCCGCCGCTGAGCCGGCAACCCCACCCAATCCCTCCCCTTCCAAGGGGAGGGCTTGGGTGGGGTTGCCCAATGGGAAGCGATTGTAAAGCAATCGCTTGTCGTTCGATGGATTCATCGAACTCACGTTAAGCAGGCAAAAAGTCCGCCGGTATTTCCCGGCGGACTTTCTATGGGGGCGAAACCATTTGCCGCATCCCGCGCGATTGATGTCGCCAATCTTTCGTGTGCCGGGCGGAATTACACGTTGAACAGGAAATGCATGATATCGCCGTCCCGGACGGTGTATTCCTTGCCTTCGACCGAGAGTTTACCCGCCTCGCGGCACGCTTTTTCGCTGCCCAGGCGCACGTAGTCTTCGTATTTGATCACCTCGGCGCGGATGAAGCCGCGTTCGAAGTCCGTGTGGATGATCCCGGCGGCCTGGGGGGCTTTCGTACCCTTCATATAGGTCCACGCGCGGGTTTCGTCCGCCCCGGTGGTGAAATAGGTTTCCAGTTCCAGCAGCCGGTAGGCGGCTTTGATCAGGCGGCTCACGCCCGACTCCTGCAGGCCGATCTCCTGCAGGAACATTTCGCGTTCCTCGTGGGTTTCCAGTTCGGCGATGTCGGCCTCAGCGGCTGCGGCGACCACCAGCAGTTCCGCATTCTCATTGGCGATGGCTTTGCGCACGGCCTCGACGTGGGCGTTGCCCGCGGCGGCCGAAGCCTCGTCCACATTGCACAGGTAGAGCACCGGTTTGTCCGTCAGCAGGCCGAGGTCGGCGATCAGCTTGCGGTCTTCGCGCTCGACGGCCACCGTACGCGCCGAAAGCCCTTGCTCCAGCGCCGATTTGTATTGCACGAGTATTTCGTAGACCCGTTTGGCGGTTTTGTCGCCGCCGGTCTGGGCCTGTTTCTGCACTTTGCCGATGCGGTTCTCGACCGTTTCGAGGTCTTTAAGCTGCAATTCGGTGTCGATAATCTCCTTGTCGCGCACCGGATTGACCGAGCCGTCCACATGGGTGATGTTGCCGTCCTCGAAACAGCGCAGCACATGGATGATGGCGTCCGTGGTGCGGATGTTGGCCAGGAATTTATTGCCCAGCCCTTCGCCTTGCGACGCGCCTTTGACCAGCCCCGCGATATCGACGATCTCGATGGTGGTGGGGATCACCTTTTTGGGGTTGTCGATGCGTGCGAGGTTCACGAGGCGCTCGTCCGGCACGGTAATTACGCCCACGTTGGGCTCGATGGTGCAGAACGGGAAATTCGCCGCCTGCGCTTTGGCGTTGGAGAGGCAGTTGAACAGGGTCGATTTGCCCACGTTGGGCAGCCCGACGATACCGCATTGAAGGGCCATTCGGTTGTTTTTATGGATTCAGGGTGCAAAGATAGGAAAAGCGGGGCGCAATCCAAACTTGTCCGGGATCGCCGGAGCGCATCCTGCGATTTTGCGGAAAAAATCGTACCTTCGTACGTTATCCGGGAATTTATGGGCGAAGATAAGTCGTTGCTGGTCCGGTTGAAAAACGGCGACAGGGAAGCTTTCAATCAATTGTTTGAAACGTATTCCCCGAAGCTTTATTTCTTCTGCCTCAAATCGTTCCGCAACCAGGTCGACGCCCAGGAGATCGTGCAGGATACGTTCCTCAAAATCTGGGAAACCCGCAGGAGGGTCGACGAGAACCAGCATTTCAACACCTACCTGATCGCCATCGCCAAGCACGCGATCTACGACTTCCTGAAACACCGGGTCGTGGAGCGCAAATACAGCGATTATATGCTCCGGTCGGGCGACGGTGCCTATTCGATCGAGCATGAGTTGGCCGTGCGCGATTTCCGTGAACACATGGCCGCCGGCATCGAACGGTTGCCCGCCCAGCAGAAAGAGGTCATGCGGCTCAAAAGCCGCGGGTACGACAACGATGAAATAGCCCGCCGGCTCGACCTTTCGAAACGTACGGTCGAGGCCCATGTCAACCATGCGTTCAAATCCATCAGGGCGCACCTGAACCTAAAGGAATGATCTTTATGTGGCTTTATTTCAGTGCATTGTCCCGAATGACATAACTTTTTTGATAAAACGTTACGTGTGTTTTCCCCCGGGGTCGTATAAGGGGAAAACACACCGCGATGAATTATATCGATATCCTGGACCAGGTCAGGCGGGATGGCGCCATTCCCCGGGAAGAGCTCGAAGCGTTATTGGCCTGGGTGCTTTCGGAGGAGGGCCGCCGGTCGGTCGAACGCGAGGTGCTCGCCGACTGGAATGCGTTCGACGCCGCCGGAACCTACGACTACCACAGCCTGCTCGACCGGATCAACCGCCGTATCGACGCCCTTCCCGCCGGGAAACGGGTTCCCTGGCTGCTTCGCCGGCATGTCCGGCTGGGGTTGGAGGCTGCGGTCGTCCTGCTGGCGGTCGGCGGCGCCATGATATTCCTGCCCCGGGCCATCGAGAACAATTACAGCCGTTATGTGGCCTCCCTCCGGCCGGAGAAGGTGGAGGTCTACAATCCCAAAGGATTGCGTGCGACGATCACCCTGCCCGACAGTTCGAGGGTCACGCTGAATGCCGACAGCAGGATCAGCTATTCCAGGGAGTTCCTCCCCGGACGGCGGGAAGTCTGCCTCGAAGGCGAGGCTTTCTTCGAAGTGGCGAAAGACCCGCGCCGCCCTTTTATCGTGCATACCGATGCGGCGCAGATGACCGTGCTGGGCACCAGTTTCAATGTGCGTTCCTATCCTGAAACGGGCTACGTCGCCACCACGCTGGTCGAAGGCTCGCTGCGGGTGGAAACCGCGGCCGGCAAATACCTGCTCGAACCGGGCGACCAAAGCCGTGTCGACAAGGCCTCGCGGCAGGGCCGGGTGCAGGCCATCGACACGGACGAGGCGACCGGATGGCTCGACGGCAAATTCTATTTCCGGCTTACGCCGTTCCCGGAGATCGTGACGGCGCTCGAACGCGCGTTCAATGTGAACATCAGGGTGGAAAACAAGGCCCTTTCCGCCAGGGTGTTCACCGGGAAATTCGAAAGCGGGGAAAACCTCGAACAGATCCTCGAAGTATTGACGATATCGACCTCCTTCACGTCCTCCTATTCCAAAGAAACCAATACGATCACTATTCGATAACCCGAGGCGCGGCCGTTTGTGCCGACACGCCCTAATCCGACGCCTGCCCATGACAAATCACTGACCCCGTGCAAAAAAATCCCGGCCGATGGGGCCGGGAGCGTTTTCAAAACCAGTTACCTCCACGTAATGAATTTTAAAAACACTACAAAGTTATGAATTTATCCGTTACTAAAAAAGCAGGGTTATTCATTCTCCTGCTGCTGTTTTCCGTGGGATCGTACGCCCAGTCGGGCAGGATCACGCTCAATTACAGGAACACTCCCCTCGGTACGGTGCTCAAAAGCATCGAGGCCCAGACCGGCAAATCGTTCTTCTATGACGGCGAACTGGTCGGTGATCCCGATGCCCCGGTCACCATTTCCGTGAAAGGCGCGAGCATACGGCAGGTGATCGACCGGCTTTTCAACAAGCAGCTCAGCGTCACCGAAACCAAACAGCACCTCGTGTTGCAGAAAGTCGTAACGAACCCGGCGGGGACGGCGGCCGGCAGTGTTGCGCAAACAGTCGCCAATTCCGCACAGGGCCTTCCGGATCTGCGCGGCGTGGTGGTCGACGATGCCGGTAAACTGCTGGCGGGTGCGGTGGTCATCGTGCGCGGCATCCCCGGTAAGAATGCCATTACCCCCGGCGACGGATCGTTCACATTGAGCGCCATTCCGGCCGACGCCACGCTCGAAGTGTCGTTCCTGGGATTCCGCACGGCGGAAGTGCCCGTCAACGGGCGCACGAACGTCAGGGTCGCGCTGGCGCTGCTGGATACGCAGATCGAGCGGGTGGTGGTCACGGGTTACCAGACCGTCTCGCGCGAACGCAGCGCGGGGGCCTTCTCGACCGTCGACGGCGACAGGCTCGCCGACCGCATCGCCCTGAGCGGCAGCATCCTCGAAGGCCTCGACGGATTGTCGAGCGGCCTGAATATCAACTTCGGCGAAGGAGAGAACAAGATCACCCTGCGCGGTATCACCTCGCTCATGTCCAACACGGCCCCCCTGTTCGTGGTGGATAACGTCCCGATGTCGGCCGCAAACGTCGAGGCGATGGTCAACCCGAACGATATCGAAAAGGTGAGCGTGCTCAAGGACGCCACGGCCACCTCGATCTGGGGTTCGCAAGCCGCCAACGGCGTGATCGTGATCACCACCAGGAAAGGCCGCGACACGGATAAGAAACTCAAGGTGGGCTACGACGGCTCGTTCAACTACACCGGCAAACCCGACTATTCCTATTACGGCTATATGGATAGCCGGACGTTCATCAGGAACGCGGCCGAGATTTTCAATCCCGGTTACTATACCTGGAACATGGTCACCACCCAGACTACAGGCCTGAGCGGCTATATTCCCGTGGTCTATCCCCATGAGCTGCCGATGTACCAGGCTCTGGACAGGACCATCGACGATACCGAACGCGACCGCCGGCTGGAGGAGATGGCCTCCCGCAACAACCGTTCGCAGATCGAGGATTACCTGCTCTCGTCGCGGATGTTCACCAAGCACAGCCTGTCGGTGATGGGCGGGAGCGATAACTACTCATTCTACGGATCGCTGGCCTATGAATTCAACCAGGACAACCTGCGCAATAAATCCAACAAATTCGCCATCAACATGCGCCAGGATTTCAGGATCGCCCGCTGGATGAACTTCGAACTGACCACCAATATCTCGACCGTCGATTACCAAAACAGCCTGACGCTGCCCAAAACGTCGATCAACACGCTGCTGCCTTACATGATGCTGCGCGACGGGGAGGGCAACAACGTGTCCCATGCCGACCTGCTGATGTATAAACCCATCCGGGAAGGCTATGAGGCGGACTCGCGCCTGGACCTCGATTACGTGCCCCTGGATGAGGTCGGTCGTGGCTTCAACGACCGCAATGCCTTTAACGCCAGGCTCAATGCCGGGTTGATCGTCGACCTGTTCGAGGGGTTGACGTACGAAGGCCGCTTTTCTTACCAGCGCAATAATTCCAAATCGTGCGAGTTCTACAACGAGCGTTCTTACTTTACGCGCGAGGAGGTGGGCATGTTCACCAAAAAGGGTGACGCCGGGGCGGCGCCGACCTACTACCTGCCCGCCAGCGGCGGCAGGTATTACGAAACGAACAACTATGAAAACAACTGGACCATCCGTAACCAATTCAATTTCGACCGTGAGTTCGGAAATTCGCAGGTCACGGCCATCGCCGGTATGGAGATCCAGGACAACCGCTACAATACGACCGCCAGCAACTTGCGCGGTTACGACCCCCAGACGCTCATCTACGCGTCGTATGATGAAAAGACCCTCCAGGCCGGTATAAAAGGCATGGTAATCCCCCAGTCCGCAAGTGCGTCGACCACAGGCAATATGTTGCGCGACAATATGTTCTACGCTACGGAGATCGAAACGCGCTACGTGTCCCTCTACGCCAACGCCGCCTACACCTACCTGTCGAAGTATTCGCTCAACGGCAGCGTCCGCGTCGACCAGTCGAACCTCTTCGGCAGCGACCCGAGCGTGCAGTATAAGCCCGTTTGGTCGGCCGGTGCGGCGTGGAATATCAAAAGGGAAGAGTTCATGCGGCAGGCCGCCTGGCTCGACCGCCTTAACCTGAGGGTAAGCTACGGCCTGGGCGGCAACTCGCCCGACCCGGGGCGCGGCGGGGCCTACAACATTGTGCTGGCCACCAATAACTCCAACTTCGCCGGTCTGGGAACCGGTTACACGGTCCTCTACCCGGCCAACAGGAAACTGACCTGGGAGCGCACAAGCACCATCAACGGCGGGGTCGACTTCACCGTGTTCCGGTCGGTGCTTTCGGGCAGCGTGGACGTGTACAGGAAGTACACGAAGGGACTGCTCGGCGACGCCCCGATGAACCCCGTGGCGGGATGGTACGAGGCGCTGTACAACATCGGCGAGATGAGCAATAAGGGTTTCGAGGTTTCGCTCACCAGCCGCAATATCCGGCGGCCCGGTTTCAATTGGAATACGACCCTCGAACTCTCCTACAACAAAAACGAGATCGAATACATTTACCGCACCGACCCGCTGACCCCGGCCAATGCCGTGGGGCAGAACAATCCGTTGGGCTATCCCTCGCGAAGCATCTACGCATACCGCTGGGCCGGTCTGGATGAACAGTACGGCGATCCGCAGGTGTATAACGCCGACGGGACGAAAGTGAAGCTTACCCAGAATCTGACCGACGTGTCGGTGGCCAGGTATATGGGGACCAGCCAGCCTCCCTGGTTCGGCAGCCTGACCAATATGTTCCGGTGGAAGGACCTCGAATTCAGTTTCATGCTGGTCTATAACCTGGGGCACAAGATGCGCAACGACGTGAACCGGTTCTTCACCGGCCGGTTGGGCTCGAATATCCACGGGGATTTCGACAACCGCTGGAGGAAGGCGGGCGACCACCTGAACACCGACGTTCCCTCTTACGAAGCCAATACAGCGACCAGTAATGCCCGGCGTTCGCTGAGCCTTTACTACTATGCGGACATCAACGTGCTGAGCGCTTCGTACGTCAAGCTCCGCGATGTGAGCGTTTATTACTCGCTGCCGCGGCGTATCTGCGATAAATTGTGGGCCGAATCGGTGAAGGTCAAGTTCCAGGCGGCCAACCTGTGCTACTGGGCCGACAACAACGAGGGGATCGACCCCGAAGCGTTCAACTACGGATCGGGGACACGGACCACGAAATACGGCCCCTCGTTCTCTGTCGGACTGTCGATCAGCTTAAAGTAATCCCCGGACCTTAAAAAAGCAAACAGATGAAAAATAAAGGCATATTATCGTTCGTCCTGCTCGCCGCACTTGCCGCCGCGGGATGCTCGGATTTCCTCGACATCAAACCCAAAGGCAAGGACGTTCCCCAGACGGTGGCCCATTACAACGGCCTGTTCAATAATATGATCATGATGAACATGGGGTATTACCAGCTGCTTGACAACGGAAGCACGAGGATGGTGGAGCCCAACCTCTATTATCCCTACATGAGCGACGAGGTGACGGTCGACGCCACGGCGTTCTCGAACATGGGCGTCATTCCCCGCCTGGCCTACACCTGGCAGGACGACATCTTTGTCGATGACGCTTACAGCGCCGAATTCGGGGCGTGCTACGAGCAGATCTATTTCTGCAACATGGTCGTCAACGAGGTGCTCGACGCCACCGAAGGGACCCCGGCCGAGAAACGGCAGCTCCACGCCGAAGCCCGCGCCATGCGTGCCTACCTGCACTTCATGCTCGCCCAGTGGTTCGGCAAACCCTATAACGCCGCTACGGCCGCCACCGATCCGTGCATACCGATCGTCACCCAAGCCCATGCCACAGCCTCCGATTTCAAACGCGCATCGGTCAAAGAGGTTTATGAATTCGTGATCAGGGAGCTCGAAGAGGCCTGCCCGCAGCTGAAAGAGGCGACCGGCCACCGCCTGAGGACCTACCAGCCCGCCGGGTATATCTACCTGGGACGCGCCTACATGTTCATGGGCGACTTCGCCAAAGCGAACACTGCGTTCGCCAAAGCCGATGCGGCCATCCTGAAATCGGAGATATCCCTCGGACTGTATGATTACAACACGAAAGTTACCACATGGGGATATAATGCATTCATGCCTTATTTCTGGACGTCGGGATACCCCAATCCGTTCGCTGCGGACAATATCGAGGTGGTGCAGTGCAAGCAATTCCTGCTGAACCAGTATTGGTTCTATCAGGCTCCCACGCTCTATATCAAGGATGAGTATATGGCCTTCTACGATGCCCAGGACCACCGCCGGAAATTCTTTGCCAACCAGAGTATGACGGGCCCGCTGCCGCACTACCGTAAGCAGAGCGTCCGCATCAATGCGAACATCGGCGCCGAAATCCCGGACCTTTACCTGATGCACGCCGAGTGCCTGGCGCGTGAGAATAAGCTGGCCGAGGCCCGCGCCCTGGTCACGAAACTGCGCGAAAACCGGATGCCCGCGTCGGTCGCGCCTATCCCGGACACCGTGGTGACGAAAGACGACCTGGTGCGGTTCATCGTCGAGGAACGCCTGCGCGAGTACATGGGCCTGGGCCATCGCTGGTTTGATGTCCGCCGCCTGTGGAACGACCCGCTGTTCCAGGGCATGAAAGCCAACTACACCCACACCGACGGGACCAATACCTACACGCTGACCGAAAAAAGGCTCACCTACCGGATCCCGTCCAAAGTGATGGCCCACAATCCCGGTTGGGTGAATAACGAATAGCCCGGATTCTCCGCCCGGCAGGCTGTGAATACGGCGGGTCCGTGCCGGCGGGATCGATGCCGGGCCCATAGGAAGGAAGCCCTTGGCGTGGTTATGCCAAGGGCTTCCTGTTTGATGTGGCGGGTCGGGGCGGCGGCAACGGGCCGACCCGGCCGCGGTGGCTTCGTGTGCGGAGTGATTCTTCGCTTAATCCGGTCTTTGCGGAAAGCCGCCGGCCCGCAGATACCATCCGGTACACGGGAGATTGGCGGCAGGCATTTGCAAGGTCCGATCACCTCACCCGACCCTCTCCTGGCTGCAGGAGAGGGTTTGGCAAACAGCACGAGCGCTGGCTGCTAAAACGTAAAGATTTGGCTTGCAAATATTTGCAAGTTATACAAATTCGTCGAACCCACGTTAAATAACGTAAGTTGTGCTTAAGGAGTCGTGTTATTTTTTGTTTTGCAGCATCAGATTTCGCGATTCCTTAAGCGCGGCTCGCGTTAACGGGGCTTCTTTCGAAGCCGTTTTGGTGCGGATAACCCACTCCTACCTGCCCGTTGGTTTCGCCTTCCTCCTTCGCGCCCCGGCCATTCAAACAGGTTTGATGGCGCCCGGTTTGGCGTCGGTTGAGCGGGGCGGGCTTGCGAACCGGCCTTTCAGGCTATTGGCCCAAGGGAAGGATGGGTTGCTTAAGGGAGGAGTCGCCGCTTCCGCAAACGGCCTGCAAAGCCGTTTGCAAAGTTTTCCCCCGCCCAACCGGTGCCGTCGCATGAGCGGCGGAGAATGTACCTGCCGGATGGAAGGTAGTGGGAGGATTCAAGAGGGGTTGTCCGCGCGGAATCGGCTTCCTCGAAAGCCGCCGACGTGAAATATGCAGGAGTGGTTATGTGATAACGTTATGATATACATACCATAGCGTCGAATTTCCTGCCCGGAGTTCGCGTGATGATTCGACGTTGGCCGTTTGTGTCGGCACACCCTAATCTTTCAGCGAGATGAGCGACATTTTGACCACGTTCTTGGCCACGTTCTGGTTCAGGTGGTTCTTGTCGATGGTGAAGGTGACCATATCCCCGGGCGCCAGTTCGCTGAATTCGCCGATCACATCCTGGTAGTTGAAGAACAGGTTGTTATTGGGGTATTTGATGAATCCGTAGCCGTTCTTGATGCTGAGGATCTCGCTCATTTCACGTTCGAGTTCGGTGTCGTCCTGCTCGTCGGTGAAGGCGGGCTCGTGCGGCCTGGAGGGCTCGCTGCTCACGAACAGCGAGGTGACCACTTCGTCGCCCGATTCGAGCCCTGCTTCGATCTCGCTGTGCATCAGGATGGGGTAGGTGGCCAGTTGCAGCAGTTCGTGCGAGGTTTTGGTGACCATCCTCACGCCGTCGTCGTTCGTGTAGTCGAACTCCCAGCTGAGCAGCATCGTGGGTAGGCCCAGCGCGTTGAGTTTGCGCATCAGCGGGGCGTAGTCCGTATCGGAGATGATCAGCACGGCGGCGTCGATATGGTTTTCCATCGCCATCTGGAACACCTCGAGCGAGAGCCATACGTCGATACCGCGTTCCTCCTTG
>JAVBNK010000018.1:0-9223 GCA_031551595.1 Rikenellaceae bacterium
CGCTTCGCCATCGTGGTCACCGGGACCGGATTGCTCTTCACCATAGGGGCCGGGATCCTGCTGATCCCGCGGCTGGGCTATTACGGCGCGGCATTGGCCCGCGTAGCCTGCGAGACGGCTATGGTGGCGGTAAGCTACTACCTCAACCGCAAACATTTTCCCACCCCCTACGACCTGCGCCGCATCGGCGAGTATGTGCTCCTCGGCGCGGCGCTGTACTGTGCCGGGTTTCTTACCGGCATGCTGCCCACGGCGCCCGAATATGCGCTCAACCTGGTGTTGGTGGGCTGCTTTGCCGCCTATGCCGTTCGGCGCGAAAAGATCAACCTCCCCGCCCTCCTCCACTCCGTCACTAAAAGAACGTGAGTTGCGTTTAAGCAACTCATGATTCCCATGGGCAAATGGCTATTAATAGCCATTTGCAAGCCCGCTTCTTGAGAGGGAGAGGTGGGTTTTCAGTACCCATGCGGCTTCGACGGAAGCCGTTCACGCGAGTCGTGCTTAATAGATCGCAAAGATTGATGCTGATAACCCCACCCAAACCCTCCCTTTACCAGGGAAGGGCTTGGCAAGCGAAGCTTACCCAATGGGAAACGATTGTAAAGCAATCGCTTGTCGTTCGATGAATTCATCGAACTCCGTTAATTTAATGTGATTCCTTAAATGCAACTCGCGTTAAAAAAGGATAGCCTCACTTCCGCAATCCTTTTTGCACATATTCTTGCAAGAAAAAACCGGCCGACGCTCACAACGGCCCCCGCCCCGCCAAAAGGAAGGCTCAGGTTAACAAAAGTTTCTGCAAAACTATTTTCAATACCGCACCCCCACCCAGCCGAAATTGCCGCTTTACAGCGGGCGAACTCCGCGAATTTTTTTAATGGAAGGCTGTGCAAATGGACTAAAAATCCGTCTGCAGATAAGCCTAAGGGTTTCACAAAGAACCCTGCAGCAACCGACGCTGCGAGCGAGGGCCGAACCAAGTTCACTTGAGTTATGCCAAGCCGCGAGGAGGAAACCCATGTGCGGCATGGGTAACTGAAGCCACGGGGCATTGTAACGGCTGCGATTGCCTGGGGCAATCGCCATCTCCCGCGGCCCGAAATCTCCGATTTCGACCCCCTCAGCCGCGGGAGATTTTAGTATGATCGCCGCGCGCGGCAGGGAATTTAACCCGTAGAGATTAAACGAACATCAGACCATTTTTGTGAGTACCCCGCGACAAAATCAATCGATTTCGTCCGCATCATCCGAAACGACGGAATGAACGATGATGTTATTTCCGGGCGAGGGCGGCAGTGATCTGTTCCATGGAAAGGCAGTCCGGAAGGCCGTAAGAACCGTTCCCGGTGCGGCAAAGCGACGAAAGGTAGCCGCCGCTGCCCAGCGCTTCGCCGAGTTCCTTGGCGATCGAGCGGATGTAGGTGCCTTTGCTGCAGGCGATGCGCACACGCACCCGGGGCAGATCGCATTCCTGCAATTCCATTTCGTACACCGTGATCAGGGCCTGTCTCATACGGACCTCCTCGCCCTCGCGGGCGTAGTCGTACGCGCGACGGCCTTCGATCATCTTGGCCGAATAGACCGGAGGGGTCTGCAATCGCTCGCCGCACAATCCTGCAAGGGCCTTCCCGACCATTTCGCGGGTGATATGCTCCCAGGGGTAGTGCGCATCGACCGGGTGCTCCATATCGAAACTGGGGGTAGTGGCTCCGAGGGTGATCTCGGCCACATATTCTTTGGGCTGGCCCTGCAACTCCTCGACACGTTTCGTGGCGCGTCCGATGCACAGCAGCAGGACGCCCGTCGCCAGGGGGTCGAGCGTACCGGCATGGCCAATCTTTATCTTGCGGTGGCCCAGGCGGTGGAGCATGAATTTCACCTTGCGCACCACGTCGGCCGAGGTCCACCCGTGGGGCTTGTCGACCGGAATGACTACGCCGGCTTCGAAATCGGTATCGGGGGAGAGTTCAGGCATATTACGCAATCAAGGTTATCTTCCCGCCATGTATTCATTTTCATCCCGCGGCTGCGGGGTCGGCGCAAAGCGCCGGGCCGCGGGATGCGCGCTTGTCCGCAGACAAACGCGGCCAATTGTAATATCCTCCGACGCGGAGGCATTCATTACAACGCGTTGTGCATTTAGACAGGACAGGTCATTCTAATGACAATAACATGAGAATCAGATTTGCAAAGCAAATCTGTCGGCCCGCAGCCACCCGGCGCGGAGGGCCGGAAATGTCGCTGCGCTCCGATTTAATCCCTCCGCTGGCTGGGAACCGACGGAGTGATCATATACAACTATCTTACAGTCAGTATCTTGAATAAAAATAACGACAGTCATCCTAAATGCACAACGCGTTCATTACATGCAATAAGTAATGATGGATGCGATACCCACCGCGGTGCAATAGACCGCGAACCAGACCAGTTTGCCGCGGTTCACCAGGCGGATCATCCACCGGCAGGCCAGCACGCCGGTCACGAATGCCGCCGCGAAACCCGCCAGCAGGATCGGGGCTTTGGCATGGCCGCCCGTCAGGTCGCCGCCCAACAGGTCAAGCAGGTTCATGCCGATGATCGGGATGAGCACCATCAGGAATGAGAAACGCGACACTTCCTCGCGCCGCACGCCCGCCATCAGGCCGGTCGAGATCGTGGCTCCCGAGCGCGACAGGCCCGGCAGTACCGCCACGGCCTGCGCCACACCGATAAGGAAAGCGTTCGCCGGGGTGATCGCACGTTGGCGGGGTTTCGAGAAGTGGGAAAACGTGAGCAGCGCCGCCGTCACCAGCAGCATCGACCCCACGAGCAGCAGGTTGCTGGTGAACAGCCCTTCGATCTGCTCCTTGAAGAACAGCCCCACAAAAAGCACCGGGAGAGTCGAGATCAGCAGGTTGATCACGTAAAGCGTTTCGGGGTTGAGCCTGAATTGGAACAGCCCTTTGAAAAGGCGTCCTATCTCGTGTGCGAACACGACGACGGTACTCAGTACGGTACCTGCGTGCACCGCCACGGCGAACTGCAGGTTGTTGCCGTCCGTGATGCCGAAAAGGTAGTTGGCCAGTTCCAGGTGGCCGCTGCTGCTGACGGGCAGGAACTCCGTAAGCCCCTGGATCACCCCCAGCACGATCGCCTCAAAGCAATTCATCCGCGCTTGCAGCGTTTCATGATGGCATAGACCTCGAACGCGAAGCCAGCCAGCACCACGATCGGGGCCAGCGTAATGCGACGGAATGAGAACATGTCGTAGTTGAACACTTCGGCGCTTTCGCTGCGCCCGCCGAGCATCAGCAGGAAGCCTGCGATGATGACGCCCAATCCGATCAGCATCAATTTATAGTTTCCTTTGGCCAGCGGCATCTTATTTTCCTGTGCAGGCTCGGCCTGCGGTTGTTTTTTCGTCATGCGAACGTAGGGTATTCTGAATAATCGTCTTTTAAGATCACATCCTGCGGCTGAACGGGCAGCACCGGCATTCCGGCGAAGCGAGGCAGTCGCAATGTGATCAATATATATGTATCCTGCTTGTTTTCATGTTAACGAATTTATTGACCGACAGGGCGGTGAAGAACAGCGAAATGAGCATCCCCGCCACCACCATTCCCGCGAGGATGACCGCCAGCTGCGTATCTTCGATCACCAGGGTCATGTCGGGCAGCCCCTCGTGCAGCCCGGCCACCATGGCGACGAACATCGCCCCGGCCACCAGCGCCGCATAAAGCCCCTGCAACGCCCCTTCACGCATGAACGGCCGCAGGATGAACCACCGCGTGGCCCCGACGAGCTTCATCGTGTTGATGATGTAGCGCCTGGAGTAGATCGCCGCGCGGATCGTGTTGTTGAGCAGCACCACCGCGATCACCATGAATGTGCCGCCGAAGAACAGCAGCACGATCAGGAACCTGCGGATATTCGACGTGATCTGTTCGGCCACCGTGCGCTGGTACACCACCTCGTCCACGCCTTCCCACCTGAGCACCTGTTTCTCGAAGGCCGCCAGCGAATCCTTCACCGACGCCTCGGCACGCATCCCCACCCGGTAGCTGTCCGGCAGGGGGTTCGTCCCCAGGAATTCCTCGAAATCGGAGCCTATGTACTGCTTGAATTCGGCCGCAGCCGCAGCTTTGGGGACGAACTCGGCCGTCCGCACGCCCGGCAGGGTTTTCAGGCGTTTGCCGATCTCGGTCACGGGGGCCTCTTCGCGCAGCATCACCTCCAGCGTGATGCTCTCCTTGAGGCGGTTGGTGGCCGACAGGGCGTTGAGCACCAGGTAGCCCACCGTCCCCAGCAGGAAAAGCACCAGGGCGATGCTCGCCGTGGAGATGAAGTACGAGGCGCGTACCCGCCGCCGCAGATGTTTATTGCTGTCCTTCGCCATCTTTCTTCTTGCAACAGAAAGTCGTTACAGTGAATGCCGCCGCCACGGCCAGCAGGATCAGGATCGAGCACGCCAGCGTAATGGCCGACAGCAGCGCGAAGTGCGGCGCCCGGAATTCGAACACCACTTCGTGGTCGCCCGCCGGCAGCATGGCCGCCCGCAGCACGTAATCCGCCCGGAAATAGTCCAGCGGCTGGCCGTCGAGGGTGGCCGTCCATCCGTCGGGGTAATAGATCTCCGAGAATACGGCCATTTGCGGAACCGCAGCATGGTATTTATAGGTCAGTCGGTTGACGCGGTAGTCGGTGAGTTCAATCACAGCCGTGGTATCGACCGGAATGGCGTCCGCCTTAAGCCCGGCATGGCGGCCGTCGACCACAGCCGTAGTCTTGGTGTCAATCGTATCCAGCGCGGCGATCTCCTCGTCCGGGCTGCCAGCAAGCACCACATCCCGCACGAACCACGCGGCGCCGTTGGCTTCGGGGTTCAACTGTGCCGCCGGAGGCCCGTTCTGCCCTTCGGGGACGATGAACCAGCGCGTGTTGAGCATGTTGTAGACCTGCATGTTCATGCGCGAGAGCTGGCGGTCGATCAGGTCCTGGTAGCGTTGCAGCTTGGCGCCGTGGTAGCCCCCCACCGAGCGGTGGAAATAGGACGTGGTGGCGTCGTTGAACGTGCTGACCGTCATATTGGCCACACGGAAACCCGGCGTCGGGTCGGCCATGATGCGCTTATCGGCTTCAGTCGGCTTGACGGCCGTGTGCTGCGGCTCGACGAACGAGCTTTGCGGCAGGTAGCGGGCGTTGACCGGCAGCATGTCGGCGCACACCAGCACCGCCAGCGCGATATAGGCATACGTGCGCTTCATCGAGCCTTTCACCATGAACCATACCACGCCCCAGGCCAACACGATAAAGATCAACGAACGCAGCGCGTCCATGCGCATCATCGAGGCGCGTTCCATGGCCATCGCACGCACGATGTCCCCGGGGAAGAGCGACCCGTCGTTCGGGCCTGTGAAATCGAAGAACGCACCGCCCAGCACGAGGAACGTCAGCGCCACGCCGCCCGTCACGTAAAGGGCATTCATCAGCGCCTTTTTCATCTTTGCCGCGTCGTAGCCGCCTTTCCAGGCTTTGTACAGAAACAGCGCAGCCAGGAAAGGCACCGTCCACTCGACGATCACCAGGATCATCGACACGGTGCGGAATTTATCGTACCCCGGGAATACGTCGAAGAACAGTTTCGTGAGCCACATCATGTGGTGTCCCCAGGCCAGCATGACCGCCACCGCGCTCACCGCCAGCAGCCACCATTTGTTGCGTCCGCGCAGGGCGAACAGCCCCGCCACGGCCAGGAACAAGGCCACCGCGCCCAGATAGGTAGGCCCGTTGGTGACCGGTTGCTCGCCCCAATAGGAGGGCAGTTGCTTTTCCATCCCGCGGGCGTTGTAGTGCAGCAGGGTCTGCGACACGGGGCCGTCGTTTTTGAATCCCCCGCCGATCGACGAACCGCCCATCAGGTCGGGGATCAGCATATTGAAACTTTCGGCCATCCCGTAGCTCCAGGCCGTGGCATATTGCAACCCCAGGCCTTTGGGATTCACGTCGTTGGCCGTCGCCTCCGAAAGTTCCGATCCCCCGCGGGTGGTGTATTTCGAGTGGGCCTGGATGTGATAGAGCGACACGAGGTTCGACCCCACGCCCAACAGGAGGGCTACGGCCAGCAAACCGGTCGTCCGGGCGAAGCGCGGCAGCCATTTTTCGCGCACGGCGATGCATAGTTCATTGATCCACAGTGCAAGCACGATGAACCCGAAATAGTAGGTGATCTGGGGGTGTCCGGCGCCTATCTCGATCGAAAGGAACAGCGCCGCCAGCGCCGCCCCCGTCCACATGTTCGTTTTAAAAGCGTACCACACCGCCCCCACGACCAGCGGGGCGTAGGCCAGGGCGACCATCTTGGTGATATGCCCCGCCCCGATGATGATGAAAAAGTAGGTCGAAAGCCCGTAGGCCAGCGACGGGATAATCCCCACCCACGGGTTGATGCGGCACATCAGCGTCATCGCGAAAAAGCAGAGCATCGCCAGGAAGACCAGCGAGGCGGGCATCGCCACCCCGGCCAGCCACGACGAAGCACGCTTGATGACCTGCGAATCGTATTTGACCGAGATCAGGTAGGCCGGCATTCCGGAAAACATCCTTCCGGCCCACTGCGGGTCCTGGCCGGATTCTTGCTGGTGCTCGACGATATCGCGGCTCATGCCCTCGTACTGGGTTATGTCGTGCATGGGCAGTTGGCGTCCTTCGAGCACAGGCGCAAAATAGACCAGGCTCAGCGCCAGGAACGATGCAACGGCCACCAGGTAAGGCAGCCAGCGATGGTTGGACTCGGCTCTTTTCATCATAGTATGAGGGCTCTGTTAGGTTCAACGTACAAAAGTAGTAATTTTTTGTTGACCTTCTGAATATTTGGCGTACATTTGCCATTCGGAATTTCCGGCAGGGTTTTATGGGCACAGATCTTGACAAAATACGGGGTCCGGTCGAGGATCAGATGACGGCGTACGACGACTATATGAGGCGTATGCTCGAAAGCGCCCTGCCCGAAGTCGACCATATGGCCCGGTACGTTTTCAGCAAACGCGGGAAAGCCGTCCGTCCGCTGGTGGTGATGCTCTCTGCAGGGCTGTTCCCCGACAGCGGGGCCGCACGCGAACGGAGCCGGCTCGGGTCGATGATCATCGAGATGATCCACACCGCGTCGCTGATCCATGACGACATCGTCGACGAATCGTTCATCCGCCGCGGAGCCCCTTCGGTCAATGCCCTCTGGGGCGACCATAAAGCCGTGCTGATCGGCGACTACATCATCGCCCGCGCCTTCGCCGAAGGTATGGCGTCGGGACATTACGATGTGGTGCGCTGCGTGAGCGATTCGATGTACGGCATCTGCGAGGGCGAATTGCTGCAAAGCTACCAAAGCGACCGCCTGGACATGACCCGCGAGATCTACACCGACATCATCCGTAAAAAAACGGGCCTGCTCCTGGGCGCAGCCTCGGCCGCGGGCGCGATCGCCGCCGACGCCCCGGCGCAGGACGTGGCGCAGATGCGCTCCTATGGCGAAAACCTCGGCCTGGCTTTCCAGATGCGCGACGACGTGCTCGACTACGCCCCCGCCTCGCAGACCGGAAAACCCACATGCGGCGACCTGCGCGAACGCAAGATCAACCTGCCCCTGCTGATGGTGCTCGAAAGCGCTCCCGAAGCCGAAAGGCGCGTCCTGCTCAAAAAACTTTCGGACGTACGGCGCAATCCCCCGAACGTCGACTACCTGCACGCCGCAGTGGTTTCGGGTGGCGGCATCGAGGCCGCTTCCGAGCTGATGGACCAGCACCTCGAAGCCGCCCGCGCCGCCTTGGCCCCCTACGAGGCCTCCCCTTGCCGCACCTCCCTCTACTCCCTGTGCGATTATATCGCCACCCGGGACCGATAATCTCATACGCTATTTATTTTGGCATTCCCTGCAAAAAGGAACAGCCCGGCACCCATTTGGTGCCGGGCTGTTTGCAGACGCCACGCCAGGAGAAAAACAAACGCGACGTTGTCTGTTTATTAACGCCAGGATCCAGGGCGTGTCAACACGCCCTATCCCCTCAGAAGGTGAGTTTGATGCCTCCGAGCACGCTGACGCCCAGGCCGCGGTAGTGGTTATAGGGATAGAGGTCGGCGCCGAGCAGGTTGCGGCCTTCGATGAACACGCCCAGGCGTTTGCCGAAGCGGTAGTCCGCACCCAGCCGCAGGTCCGCCACGGGCGCGAGTTCCGTATCGAGGTAGGGTTCGCCCGTACCGTTCAGGCCTGCATAGGCGTAACGCGTACCGGTCACGTCGAGCCCGGCGGTCAATACGAGGCGGTCGTGCCAGGTATATCGTACGCTCAGCCCGATCTCCATATTGGGCATGTCGGCGGCTTTCTGCGAGCCCGTATTGTCGGGGTAGAAGTGTAATCTGGCATTGAGCAGGGCCTCGAAACCGCCCGGTATGCGCCCTGAAACCTCACCGCCTACGGTCAGCTGCGCAACATCCTGCGAACCGGGCAGGAAGCCGCCCGGATTGCTGTAATCGTAAACGAACAGCAAGTGCGAACGGTAGAAGCTGGCTCCGGCATAGGCGCGGTAGGCGAATTCCGACGACACGCTTCCCGAGATGCCTCCGTGGAGATCGTACCGGGCCGTATTATGTACCGATGCGCCGGGCAGCACGTATGGATTGCGGCAGGCCAGGTTGCGGTAGCCGTTCTGGACCAGGCCGCCGCCAACCTCCACGAACGGCACGAAATAGCCGCGGGCGGGGTCCCAGTTCACCTTCACCTGCGGAAAAACCCACAGGTCGGTATCTTCCGTATTGTCGTCCATCACCACGTCGAACCCCGCCGAAATCCTCACCTTGCGCAGGTCGGCCCCGTAGCACGGCGAGAGCATCAGCACATGATTCCTGTAGCCTTTCAGGCTGCCGCCGCCGCGCCATCCGTCGAAACGCGCGCCCAGGGCCAGGCGATGCCTGCCGAACATTTGTCCCACGTCGGCCCGGAGTGAAAAATCGGTTTCGGAATTGCTGTCGTCATCGGAAAAATAACCCCCCGCGACCCCCACGCGGAAATTCAGGTAGCCCAGGTCGGTGAAACGGTCGCCGAACCACACCGAAGCGCGGGGAGCGGAGTAGCGTTGCGTGGCCGCCTCGTCCGGGGCCATGCCCGAATAGTCTGCGGGGACCGCCAGCCCGTAGCGGGTATAATAATTCCAGTCGTAGGTCACCTCGCCGCGCAGGGTGAAGCGTTCCG
>JAVBNK010000015.1:0-6707 GCA_031551595.1 Rikenellaceae bacterium
GCAGGCAACTGCGCCCCTGTGATACCCCGTAGCTTCAGTTACCCATGCGATGCATGGGTTTCCTCCCCGCGGCCCGGCATGGTTCGCACGCGACCCCTGCCCTCGCCCGCAGCGTCGGTTGCGGCGGGGTTCTTTATTACGCAAAAGGGATGGTGGAGAAGGGTATAAATTTCCATTATTCGGCCTACTACGCAAAACCGGGGCTGAAAAGGCGTACAATATGTTGTATTTCATATATTTACGTTATTCGACTTGCTACGCAAAACCGGGGCTGAAAAGGCGTGCAATTGGTTATATTTCATGTATTTTGCGGCTTATTCCCATCCTTGTACACCATGAGCCGCAAACCGTTCGGGCGGACCGTTGCTGTACGCGTGTACGCGTATATGCATTGTGGCCCCCCGGATGATCCCGCACCTTCGCTATCGGCCTGGCAGCGAGTGAATCCGGCCGATGGCTCTGCGCGGGGGTGAATGTGTGTTGGGAGGGGGAGCTAATTGAGAAAGGTTATAACAGTTTTAGTAGCTATCAACCTGACAGCGAGTGAGTCTTGCCGATGGCTCTGCACGGGGGTGATTGTGTGTTGGCCCCCCGGATGATCCCGCACCTTCGCTATCGGACTGACAACGAGTGAATTCATCCATTTTCGCATCCGGAAGGGGGGGTGCCTGTCGGCGGAGAACGGTTGCTGTGTTTGCGTGACCTAATTCGCTGAGTAACAAGCCTTCCGGACGCTTCATCGGATGCCGGCCGACTCCCTGAACCATGTCGAAAGACAAGACTCTTTTTGGGACCGTTGAGCACCGGTCTTTGTTTTGTCCCGGGAGAGGCATCCGGGATGTCGAGGCCTTATTCCGGAACCTTGCCCGCCGACATATCGTTGAGATGCTTCTCGATCCGGTCGAGCCGTTCGATGATATCGTCGATTTTATGCCCTTCGGCAGCCTGATGCATGAATTTACGGGCCTGGCGCGTGGTGAGGAATAGTTTGATCGCAATAACGGTGACGATCAGCAGGATGCCGAGGATGTGGTAATTCTCCATCAGGTATTTCAGTACGCCTTCCATAATCGGTAGTTTTTGATGTAGGGCCTACTCCATCAAATAGCTTACCACATTGTATGCACCACTATCCTGACGGCGATTGTCCGTATAGGAAAAAATGATATCTTTGTGATCTGTTTATAATGATGTGTTATGACGATAATCCAGTTGGAATACCTCCTGGCTGTGGCCAATTACGGCAGTTTTTCGTTGGCGTCGGAGCATTGCTTCGTCACGCAGCCTTCGCTGAGTATGCAGATCAAGAACCTGGAGGAGGAGTTGGGCGTGGTGCTGTTGGACCGATCGAAGAAACCTGTGATTCCGACCGAAGCGGGCGCGACGGTGATCCGCAATGCCCGGGAAACGCTCAAGGCCTATAATTATATCAAGGAATCGGTGAGCGAGATGAAAGGCGAGGTGGCAGGATTGTTGCGCCTGGGCGTGATCCCGACCATCGCTCCCTACCTGATGCATCGTTTCATTCCCCATTTCATGCGCCGCTATCCGAAAGTCGAACTGCAGATCCGCGAGATGATGACCTCCCAGGTGATCGAGGCGCTGAACAAGGATATGCTGGATGCGGCGATCATTGCCGGCGGGGTGTGCCCGAAGGGGATCGTGGAGCATGAGTTGTTCAACGACAAATTTCATGTCTATGTGTCGCCCGCCAGCCCGCTGTACAGCCGCTCGAACGTACGCATCGAAGATATCGCGCCCCGCGACCTGGTGCTGCTGGGCGAGGGCCACTGCCTGCGCGACCAGATCCTCGACCTGTGCCAGGGCAATAACCGCAAGGGGACGACGGCGTGCACGTTCGAGTGCGGTTCGCTCGAAACGCTGATGCGTATTGTGGACAGCACCACGTCGCTGACGATCATTCCGGAGATGGCGACGCAGTTCATTCCCGAATCGCGCCGCCGGCAGGTAAAAACCCTGGCCAAGGGGGCCGCATCGCGCAAGATCGCGATCGCCGTGAGGCGCACCTATGTCAAAAAATCGCTGATCGGCGCCCTGAAAGAGTGCGTGATGGGGGCTGTTGAGTGACGTTTCCCAAATAATTCATACCTTTGCAAGATTAGAGATAACAGAAAATATGACGGATAAACTGATTGAAACAATCGCAGAAGCCATTGACGATAAGAAAGGCAAAAATATCATATCCCTGGACCTGAGTGGTTTCGACGGTGCGATCACCGATGCCTTCGTGATCTGCAACGCCGATTCGACGACCCAGGTGGCGGCCATTGCGGCCCATGTGGAAGAAAAAGTGCGCGAACAGTGCGGCGAAAAGCCATGGCGTGTCGAGGGGTTGCAGAACAGCCTTTGGGTGGCGATGGACTACGGCGATGCGATGGTGCATATTTTCCTGACGGAGTTGCGCGATTTCTACAAATTGGAGCAACTGTGGGCCGACGCGCCTGCGAAACGTTATTTTGAAGAGGAACAATAGGTTATGGCAGAGAATAATCCGGGGAATACCCCGCAGAATACGCCGGACGGCAAACCCGGCGGCGGCCGTACGCCGAGCCCCAGGATGGTTTCCAACATGCGTTGGTGGGGATACGGGCTGATGGTGCTGATCTTCCTGGTGTGGACGTTTTTCGGCGGTTCGCGCCCGGCGGCGGTGGAAACGAACTGGGATGCGGTGAAGGTGATGATCGCGCAGGGCGACGTGGCGAAGGTCGACGTGATCAACCACGAGCTGGCCGAGGTCTACCTGAAGAAGGTGGCCATCGATAAGTACTCGCGTGTGAAGGAGTATGAAAACATTCCCAAGGACGACAAGCAGCCTCAGATGAAATTCAACATCGGCTCCGAGGAGGTGTTCCAGAACGAGTTCAACGCCCATAAGCAGGCCACCGGACAGAAGGTGGTGCTGGACCACCATCCGCGTAAGAACCTGTGGCTGGAGATGTTGGTCACGGCGATCCCGTTCCTGCTGGTATTGGGGCTGCTGTTCTTCATGACGCGCAGCATGTCGCGGGGTGCGGGCGGCGGCCAGGGCGGCATTTTCAGCGTCGGCAAGGCCAAGGCCCAGATGTTCGACAAAAATTCGACCGAGAAGATTACCTTTAAGGAGGTTGCGGGGCTGGAAGAGGCCAAAGTCGAGGTGATGGAGATCGTCGATTTCCTCAAAAAACCTGAAAAATATAAGGACCTGGGGGGCAAGATTCCCAAAGGAGCGTTGTTGGTAGGTCCTCCGGGGACGGGCAAAACGCTGCTGGCCAAGGCCGTGGCGGGAGAGGCCAACGTGCCGTTCTTCTCGATCAGCGGCTCGGATTTCGTGGAGATGTTCGTAGGCGTGGGGGCGTCACGGGTGCGCGACCTGTTCCGCCAGGCCAAGGAAAAGGCCCCCTGCATCGTGTTCATCGACGAGATTGACGCCATCGGCCGGGCACGCGGCAAGAACGTGGGCTTTTCGTCGAACGATGAACGTGAAAATACGCTGAACCAACTGCTTACGGAGATGGATGGCTTCGGTACGAACTCCGGGGTGATCATTCTCGCGGCGACGAACCGCGCGGACATCCTGGACAAGGCGCTGATGCGTGCCGGGAGGTTCGACCGCCAGATCAACGTGGAGCTGCCCGATATCAAAGAGCGTGAGGCGATCTTCAATGTGCACCTGCGCGGGCTGAAACTGGTGGAGAACCTCGACCGCGACTTTTTGGCCAAGCAGACGCCGGGCTTTTCGGGCGCAGACATCGCCAACGTGTGCAACGAGGCGGCCCTGATCGCCGCCCGCAACAATAAACCGGCCATCGACAAGGATGATTTCCTGTCGGCGATCGACCGCATCGTCGGCGGCCTGGAGCGCCGCAACACGATTATCACGCCCGAGGAGAAGCGCACCATTGCCTTCCATGAGGCGGGCCATGCCACGGTGAGCTGGTTGCTGGAACATGCCAATCCGCTGATCAAGGTGACGATCATCCCGCGCGGCAAGGCGCTGGGTGCGGCGTGGTACCTGCCCGAGGAGCGGCAAATCACCACCCGTGAGCAGCTGATGGACGAAATGGCTTCGACGTTGGGCGGGCGCGTTTCGGAGGAACTGACCTTCGGGCGCATCTCCACGGGGGCGCTGAGCGATCTGGAGAAGGCCACCAAGCAGGCTTACGCAATGGTCGCCTACTTCGGTATGAGCGAGAAGGTGGGTAATATGAGTTATTACGACTCGACGGGGCAGAGCGAAATGACGCTTACGAAGCCTTATAGCGAAAAGACGGCGCAGGACATCGATGCCGAGGCCAAAGCGGTGATCGACGAGGCGTATGCGATGGCGCGCGCTACATTGGCGGCCAACCGCGAAGGGCTTGAGCGTTTGGCGGCGTTGCTCCTGGAAAAAGAGGTGATCTTTTCCGAGGACCTCGAAGCGATCTTCGGCAAGCGCAAGAAAGACCTGGACAAGGGGCTGCAACCCGTAAAGGTTGTGGAAGGGCCGGAAGCGGAGGAACCCGCCATTCGGCCGGAAGGCGCTCCGGCCGGAGAACCGGCCGAACCGACGGAACCCGCCGGGACGGACGGGGCCGAAGGGCCCGTACCGCCGCCGTATATTCCCGGCGATAAAGAAGAATAACGAATGGCAGCCCAACTTATTAATGGTAACTTTTGGATTCGCACGCTGAGCGGGGCGGTGTTCGTCGCCGTTGTCGCAGGCGCCGTGCTGTGGTCGCCGTGGAGTTTCGGGGCGTTGCTGGCGGTGGTGTGCACAGGCTGCCTGTGGGAATTCTACGGGCTGGCCTCGGCTGCCGGCGCCGATCCGCAGCGCGGTTCGGGCTTGGCGATCGGCATTCTGCTGGTGGCCTGCGGCGTGCTGGCTGTGCTGACCCGGATGGATTTGCCGCCGATGATGTTGGTGGCGCTGTTGCCGCTGACCTATGTGCTGTTCATCATCGAGTTATACCGCCGCAGTGAACGCCCGTTGCTGAACGTGGCCTCGACGTTGGCGGGAGTGATCTACGCGGCGCTGCCGCTGTTGCTGTTCTTTTTCATGGCGAACCGCCGGGTGGACGGGGTGTCGGAATACCGCCCGTGGGAAACGCTGGCTTATTTTGCAATCGTATGGGCCAACGACACCGGCGCCTATCTGTTTGGCGTAGCCTTCGGGCGCCACAGGCTTTTCGAGCGCATTTCGCCCAAAAAATCATGGGAGGGCTTCTTCGGAGGCATCGTGGTCGCGGTGGCTGTGGCGGTCCTGACGGCCGTGTGGATGGGCGTGGGGCCGCAGGAGTGTATCCTGTGGGCCGGCCTGGGGCTTGTCGTCGCCATCGCCGGCGTGTTCGGCGACCTGGTGGAGTCGATGTTCAAACGGTCGGCCGGCCGGAAGGATTCGGGCGGTTTGATGCCCGGCCACGGGGGCTTCCTGGATCGCTTCGACGCCCTGCTGATGTCTGTACCGTTCGCGTTCATTTATATTTTGATTTCCGGACTATGAGGATCAATCGTGAAGGATACCGCGCGATCGGCGTGACGCTGCTGCTGGCGGCGGTCGTCGCCGTTGCGGCTATCGTATGGCTGCCATGCTGGCTGGCATGGATTTTGGGGATCTCGGCGCTGTTCGTGTCGGGATTCGTGGTTTACTTTTTCCGCGATCCGGAGCGCAGGATGTGCACGGATGAAGGGCTGGTTTACTCGGGGGCCGACGGCGAGGTGGTGGCTGTGGAGCAAATCACCGAGAACGAGTATTTCGGCGACCGGCGCATCCAGGTGTCGGTGTTCATGTCGATCTGGAACGTACATGCCAACTGGTATCCGGCAGGGGGGCGCGTGAGCTATTTCCGCCACCATCCGGGCAAGTACCTGGTGGCGTGGCACCCCAAAAGCTCCGAGGCCAACGAACGCACGACGACCGTCGTGGATACGGGCCGCGGCGAGGTGCTTTTCCGGCAGATCGCGGGCTTTGTGGCCCGGCGGATCGTGGCCTATTCGCAGGAGGGGATGCAGGTGGCGCAGAACACCCGTTGCGGATTCATTAAATTCGGGTCGAGGATGGATATCATCCTTCCGGCGGACTGCGAGGTGTTGGTGATGATCGGCGACCGGGTGACAGGGTCGCAGACCCCTGTGGCGAAATTGAAATAAATGTCCAACGTGCCGAAATATCTGTTATGGTCCCTGGCGGTGGTGGCGGGGTGCTTCCTTGTGTGGTGCTTCAGCGATATCGTGGCCTACATACTGATTTCGGCCGTGCTGGCGATCGTGGGCCGTCCGCTGGTCGACCTGGTCAAACGGGTGCGCGTCCGGGGCAGGCATCTTCCGGCATGGTTTGCCGCGCTGCTGACGCTCATGACGATCTGGGCGGGGTTGCTGCTCTTCTTTGTGATCTTCATACCGCTGGTATTTAATAAGTTGAGTGAATTTTCGACGATCGACCTGCAACAAATCGTCGAGATATTCCGCCAGCCGATCACGGTGTTCCAGAATTTCCTGGAGCACACGTTCTCGATCCATAAGAGCGATTTTTCGTTGGCCGACTCGATTACGCGGCACCTCGATTCGTTCCTCAATATCAACATGCTGAACAACCTGTTGACTTCGGCCGTATCGACCGTAGGCAGCCTGGCGGTGACGCTGTTCTCGGTGTCGTTCATCACGTTCTTCTTCCTGAAGGACGACCAGTTGTTCGTCAACATGCTGGTCATGGTCTTTCCCGGCCAGTATGA
>JAVBNK010000168.1:0-6489 GCA_031551595.1 Rikenellaceae bacterium
GTATGACGGCGTACACGCAGGCCACCGCGAACTGCTGGGACGCATCATCGGCCTGGCGCGGCGCTCCGGCGGGGAAAGCGTGGTCATCACGTTCGACCCCCACCCGCGCGCGGTGCTCGGCAACCGCGGCGAACCGGTCGAATTGCTCAACACCCTGGAAGAAAAGATCCTGCTGCTCGACTCCCTGGGGATCGACAACCTTATTATAGCGCCTTTCACCGAGCAATTCAGCCGGACGGGTTCGTATGACTATGTGCGCGACTACCTGGTAGGCAAAGTGGGCGTACGCAGCCTGGTGGTTGGTTTCAACCACCATTTCGGCCATAACCACGAAGGCGATTTCGGTTCCCTGAAACGCCTGCAGGCCGAGTTCGGCTTCGATATCCACGAAATCCCCGAGCAGGACGTGCTCGACCACAAGGTCAGCTCGACGGCCGTGCGCAAACTCATCCGCAGCGGCGAAATGGCCCGTGCGGCGCAACTGCTGGGGCGGCCCTATTTCGCCACCGTCGTGAACGGCACTGTCGCGGGAGGGAAACTGTTGCCGCCCGCAGGCCGCTATCCCGCAGCCATTTTCGAGGCCGGCAGCCTGCCCTCGCCGGCGACGCTGACCGGCAGCGCGATGCTCGAAATCGACCCTGACCGCCGCGTCATACCCGCACAACCGGAGAAATATATCGCGGAATTTTAGCCTTGCCGCACAAGGTTCAGCCCGCAGCCCCCGGCACGGAGGGCTGGAGCGACGTTGCGAGCGAGGGCAGAGGCCGCTTGCAGGCTATACCGGGCCGCAGGGAGGAAAATAATGCAACGTATTGTTAAATAAGGAGTGTGCCGCCCCCGAAACGCCCCTTTCGCCGGCGGCGGACTGGCGCATGATGACCGTCGGGCATATAATCATTGATAAATTTTAACCGGAATCTTATCGGCAAGGGTTTCAGATTCGGGCAAAATGCGTACCTTTGCCAAAATCTAAAAATCACAACCATGTCTTTTGCCAACGATCGCATCGTGCAGGAAGGTCTGACATTCGACGACGTCCTGCTTGTGCCCGCTTATTCCGAAGTTTTGCCCCGCACCGTGAGCATCGCGTCACGTTTTTCGCGCAACATCATGCTCAATACGCCGATCATATCGGCGGCGATGGACACGGTCACCGAAGCTGATATGGCGATTGCCATCGCACGTGAAGGGGGCATGGGGGTGATCCACAAGAATATGTCGATCGCCGACCAGGCCCATCAGGTGCGCAAGGTCAAAAGGGCCGAAAACGGCATGATCTACGACCCGATCACCATCCGCAAGAACAACACGGTGGGCGACGCGCTGATGCTGATGCGCGAGAACCGCATCGGAGGCATCCCCGTCGTCCTTGAAGACAATACGCTGGTGGGTATCGTGACCAACCGCGACCTGCGTTTCCAGCGCGACATGGGCCGCCCGATCGAAGAGGTGATGACCAAAGAGGGGCTGATCACCACCCACAATCCCGACCTGAAATACGCCTCGGACATCCTGCTCCAGAACAAGATCGAAAAACTGCCCGTCATCGACGACAACGGCAAACTCGTCGGGCTGCTGACCTATAAAGACATCACCAAAGTGCAGGCCAACCCCAACGCCTGCAAGGACGATAAAGGCCGGCTGCGCGTGGCCGCCGGCGTAGGCGTGACGGGCGACTCGATGGAGCGCATCGCCGCGCTGTACGAAATGCACGTCGATGCGATCGTGATCGACACCGCCCATGGCCACCAGGTCAACATCGCCAACCTGCTGCGCCAGGTGAAAGCCGCCTACCCTTCGCTGGACGTGGTGGCGGGTAACATCGCCACGGCCGAAGCCGCGAAATTCCTTGTCGCAGCAGGTGCGGACGGAGTGAAGGTAGGCATCGGCCCCGGCTCGATCTGTACCACGCGCGTGATCGCAGGCATCGGCGTACCGCAACTCTCGGCCATCTACGACGTGGCGACCGCCCTGCGCGGCACCGGAGTGCCGGTGATCGCCGACGGCGGCCTGCGCTACTCGGGCGACGTGGTCAAGGCGTTGGCAGCAGGCGCCGATGCGGTGATGGCCGGCTCGCTGTTCGCCGGCGTCGAGGAATCGCCCGGCGAAACGATCATCTACAACGGACGTAAATTCAAGACATACCGTGGCATGGGCTCGATCGAAGCCATGCAGAGCGGTTCGAAGGACCGCTATTTCCAGGACGTGGAGGACGATATCAAAAAACTCGTCCCGGAAGGCATCGTGGCCCGCGTACCCTACAAAGGCACCCTCAAGGAGGTGATCTACCAGATGATCGGCGGCCTGCGGGCAGGGATGGGCTACTGCGGCGCGAAGGATATCGGGGCGTTGCAACACGCGCAATTCATCCTCATCACCGGGTCGGGCATGGCCGAAAGCCACCCGCACGACGTGGCCATCACCAGCGAGGCGCCCAACTACAGCCGGGGGCAATAAATAACGTGATCCTGCTCAGGCAAAATCCATAACCGCTTCCGCCGCGAGCTTTAAATCCCGTGGCTAAGTCCTCCCCTGAGAAGGAGGATGCTTTGAGCGCCAGTAAAAAAACGGTTTAAAAAGTCGTCAATGCAGGTTTTGGATAAGATTCGTATCTAAAGAACATACTGAATTTTTATCCAAAGCCCATGTTAAGTACGGCGCCGCTGCGCCAACACGACCGAACGCGGCAGGCGACTGCCGTCCACCTGCGCTAAAACACAAAACGGATGATCACCTTCGAGGTTCCGATACGGGTACGCTACAAGGAAACGGACTCCATGGGGTTCGTACACCACTCCAACTACGTCACCTATTACGAAGCCGCGCGTACGGAAATGCTGCGCAGTTTCGGCACGACCTACCGCGACATGGAAGCCGCCGGGGTGATGATGCCCGTGCTGGGCGTGGAGATGAAATTCCACCATCCGGCCTACTACGACGACCTGCTCACGGTGAAGATCATGATCAAAAGCGTGCCTGCGGCCAGGATGGAATTCCACCACGAGATCTATAACCAGCACGGCGAGTTGGTCAACACCGGGACGGTGCTGCTGGCGTTCATGAACCGCGAAACCCGGCGTGCCTGCCGCGCCCCGGAATGGTTCACGGAAATAGTAAAAAAAGCAATGGAGGGTTAGCCACCCTCCATTCTTTTATTGCACATGCAGCCCGCACGCAGTCCAGCCGGGGCCGTCCGCTTACGGCCTCAACGTCCCGAAAAAAACCTCCCCGCCCGGCCCCGCAGCGACCGGAAACCTTCCGTCCGGACCCATATTGACCCGTACCTTTCCGTCCGAGCCGATCTGTATCTGGAAAGGCGTCTTTTCCCCGACATAAGGAGTCTTCTTGGAGTCCCTCAACACCACGAAATTATCGGCCATGACGGGATGGACAAACTGATCGGCATGGGGAATAAAATCACTCGGATTGATCTTAAAGCTGACATAGGCATTACCCTTTCGGTTGACACTATACCGGTACTCATAGATCCGGTACTTGAACCACACGCTTCCGCGGGGGACTTTCCGCGGGGCGAGGGGTTGGAAAATCTGCCCTTCCTCCCTGGTAGTATAAGCGATCAGGGTATCGCCGGATATCTGAAGGAACCCTTCTTTTGCCGCGACGCCCCCGTCCCTCACATCCCATCCGAGGTCTATGGTATAATTCCTGCTGTCGATCTTGCCGCGGATCTCGTCGGGCATCCCGGATGTTGCCGGTTTTTTACTACCGGAAGAACCGGCGACCGGGAAAAATAATACCGCTACGATCAAAACGGCCGCTACCGCTAAAGCTCTCGACAAGGTTTTCATCACAGTTATTTTATAAGGTTAGTAAATTAAGTCCTGATAAAGATATAAACTATTTCGGGAATCACCTAATCCGCTAAAAAAACGGTTACGGCGTACGATGCCGGTCAGATATAGGTGATATCCACGTCCTTCAGCCAGCGCGATTCGAGCAGTTCCCTGAGTTTTTTGACCACGTTGCGGCGGATCTCCAACTCGACGGGCAGCGTGGGGTCCTGGTGGGCGGTGTTGATGCGCGTACCCACGAGGAATGTGATCTTGTCGCTGTCCGAAAGCATCTGCGCGATCATCGCGGCCGGACCTTTCTTCGGGGCTTCCTCACCTGTGAGTATACGTTCCAGCTTACTGAGGGTCAGGATGCCCTCGGTGACCAGGTCGACGCCCTCCATGCGTGCTATGGGGGGCAACTCGCGGTCCGTGGAAGTCATATCCACCCGGATCTCCGCACCCGTTTCGCGCGATACGATCTGCGCGGTCGTGCCGCCGCAGATGATCTTGCGGCCCTGGAACTCGCGGATGCGGTTGCCCAGCACGCGGTCGTTCCTCTCCTCGTACGGAGGCCCGGTACAGATCAGCAGGTTACGCGGACGGCGCATATAGATCACTCCGCACGAGGTGTCGTCCCGCAGGGTCAGTCCGTCATTCTGTTCGGCGCGTTTTACAATCCTGAACGACAGCTCTTTGGCCGAAATTCCAGGTTCCTGGCCGATGGTTTCGGTGATGAAGTCGCCCACGCCCCGGTCCCAGCCGAAAGGCATCGCCCGCGAGCCCATCCCCGACTGGCTCACCCCGTCGCTGAAGAAAACCACACGGTCCTCGCGCTGCAGGACGAACTCCGACAGCCACAGGAACGTATCGGGCACATCGTCGCGCTCGACCGGGATTTTTTCTTTCTGCACTTCGGCCAGCGCCCCGTTGCGCCACAGGTAGAACGACGGGGTTTCGTACTCGACGATGCGGATTTTGCCGAAACAGTCGATATCGCAGATGCAAAACGTGGAATAACCCACCTTGCGCACGGCATCGACCGGCAGCGTGCGCAGGATCGAAGCCGACGCCGCCACGATATCGTCATTCATCGCCGTGAAATTCAGCGACATGGACGACGTAATCGTCGAGAGCACGCTGGCCTTGATGCCGCTGCCCAGCCCGTCCGAAAGCACCGTAATCACCCTGCCCCCCTCCTTGAATTTGTGCGAGGCGAAGCAGTCGCCGCAAACGATATTGCCCGACTTATTTTGCTGGTAGTGGTCTACCTCGATGAAATTCCCGTTGCTCCTCACTGCTCCTTTTCCTTATCGTAAGCCTCTATGATCGAGCGCAACGTGGCGTCCGTGAACGCGGCATTCTCGCCCAGCATGAACGCCACCTGCTGGACGGTGGTCATGTGGTTGCGGATCACCTCGCGCGTCTTGTCCAGCACCCACTCCTTGCGCACGGCCGGCTGCTGCAAATCCTGCAACAGGCCGAACACCTGGTGGCGCGGCTGGATGTTATAAATGGACAGCAAATAGGTGTCGTCGCCATGCTTCACACGTCGCTCGCGGATCTCCTCGCCCGTGGCCAGCACCATTTTGAACAGCCCCTCGAACGGGCACACGCCCTTCAGTTCGGCGCCGCCCATGCCCGGGCAGACATCGTAGACCATCAGCGTGTCCTCGCCCATCGCCCCGGCGAACGTGCGGTTCATATCCACCACCTTCAGGTCGGAATTGACCAGCACCACCCCCGCCGGGATCTTCTGCAACAGCACCGTGGCCTTGTCGTGGGCCACCTTGCGCATGTACGAGGCGCACATCGTGTCCTCGGCGCGGCCTTCGAGCATCGCCACCGCGAAATCGCGGCACGAATCGTACCCGCAACCGCTGCAATTCAACTCGTCCTCCGGGGCGTTCTTGCCCACCCGCGCCAGCGCATCCTTGATCTCGCTTTCGAGGTAGGAGCGGCTGTTATTCTGGGGGTTGGCCTTGAGGTTGTAGGCCAGGTCGAGGTGCGGGAAGTCTTTTTTCGGGTCGCCCGCCCCGCAGCCGCTCACGATCTCATAGCGCTTCAGCGCCAGCGACATGCCGCTCAGGCGTGCCGGGCCGTTCACGCAACCGCCCTTGCAGGCCAGAAGTTCCAGGAATATGGAATCCTCGCTCGGTACGGCGCTCATGTCGCCCAGCACGTCCTTGACGTTATCCATATCGGAGAAGGACATGTAACACACCTTTCCCGAACGCTTCAGTCCGTCGATCATGCCGCCCTCGATCGGGTACAGCGCGCCGTTACCCGAGCGGTAAGGCACGAATTTCGCCCCGTCCGAAGCCAGCGAGTCGTCGAACAGGTTGATGCCCTCGCGCTCGAACCACACCTTGAGGTCCTTGAACGTGACGGCCACGTCCACCAGGTCGCCGAAGTTGTCCGCCTCGTGCTTCTTGCCCACGCACGGACCGGCGAACACCACCTTTATGTCGTTGCCGTACCACCCTTTGAGCATTTTGGCATGGGCCAGCATCGGCGACAGGACCGGCGTGATCCCTTTGACGTGCTCGGTGGCGTACTTGCAGATATAGTCGACCACCACGGGGCAGGCCGACGAAATATAAATACCCTTCTGCGCCCCTTCGAGGAAATCACACGTAGCCGCCGACACCATTTCAGCCCCCAGGGCGGTTTCGGAAACACCCGCGAAACCGAGCAT